>NZ_DASYCH010000043.1:0-142454 GCF_036500295.1 Puia sp.
CCCTATATGTATGATTATCAGCCAATACGGAAAATGGCATGGTCTTAGAAACCTCAAATATCCATGAGGCCCCGGTTATAAAAGAGATCAGCATGCTTAGAAACTATTTCAAAACCGCATTCAGAAGTTTGATCCGTAACAGGAATTACACGATCATCAACATCGCCGGACTGGCCGTTGGGATCGCCGTCTGCATGATGATCTTTATCATCATACAATTTCAAACCGGCTTCGACACTTTTCACGCAAAAAAAGACCGGATCTATCGGGTCCTGACCGAATATCATCACGCAGGTGCAGCATCGGTTTCATATGGAAAAGACATCCCCTTCCCATTGCCCCGGGCATTGAAAACGGCTTTTCCCCAAATCGAACAGGTAGCTCCGATCTTCGCGAGCCAGGATGACCAGCTGCTGATCCCCGATAATAACGGAACGACGGTAAAAACATTTAAAGAACAGCGGGGCGTATTCTTTACCGGACCTTCCTTCTTTACCATGTTTGATTTCCCGTTGCTCGCGGGCTCGTATGCCTCCTTAAAAGACCCGAACAACGTATTGCTCACAAAAGAGATCGCAGAAAAATATTTCGGTGACTGGAAAACGGCAATGGGTAAAACCATTAAACTGGAAACAGGTGGCTATATCTTCGAGCACGGCACGGAAAGACTGAAAGTTTCAGGCATCCTCGCGACCATCCCCGTAAACACGGACTTTCAGCTAAAACTGGTCGTGGCGTATGGAACGGGCTTTACCGGTAGCATGATGGCAAGATCCACCGACTGGGAGGACCGGACAAACTCAGGATTTGGCTGTTACGTTCTGCTGCCATCGAATATTTCCGCCGGCAATCTAAACCGGCAGCTAAGTGCATTCTCCCGGAAGGTGGAATCCCCCGACGATAAGGACAGTCATATTATCCAACCGCTAAGCGCGGTGCATTATGATACGCAAACAGGCAACTATAGCAACAAAACCATCAGCCGCCAATTGCTGAATGTCTTGTGGCTGATCGCGGCATTCATTCTGCTGATCGCCTGCATAAACTTTATCAATCTCTCGACCGCCCAGGCTGTCAACCGCGCAAAGGAGGTTGGCGTAAGAAAAGTGCTGGGGAGCAACAAATCACAATTACAGATCCAGTTCATCATCGAGACATTCCTGATCGTCGCCATCGCTGTACTGCTTGCAACCCTGATTACAACACTTACAGTACCTTCTGTAAACAATCTCTTAGAACTTTCGCTCTCTTCCCACATCTTGAACGACCCTTCGATCATTCTGTTTCTATTGGGGGTAACGGCTGTTGTAACCGCATTCGCCGGCTTTTATCCTTCCGTCGTTCTGTCACGCTTCAATCCTGTTAATGCGTTAAAGAGCAAAGGCACGGCAAATGCCGGAAAGGGGATGTCCTTGCGAAGAGGATTGGTGGTGTTTCAATTCGTGATTGCCCAGGCACTGATCATCGGAACATTCATCATCGTAAAGCAAATGGACTATTTCATGAATCAACCGCTGGGCTTCGACAAAGATGCAATTATAAATGTCCCGTTCCGTACGGACAGCCTTCGGCTCAGCAGGCTGGACTATCTAAAGAAACAGCTATTGTCGGTAAACGGCGTACAGGCGGTAAGCTTCAGCTCCAACACCCCGGTCGAAGACGCCAATGATATGTGGAGCACATTCAAATTTAACCACGCCGCAAAAGACGCGGATTTTAAAGCAATTCTCAAATTCGCCGACAACGAATATGTCCGGACCTTTAAATTACCGCTGCTAGCCGGAAGAAATTTGCAGCAATCCAACATGGTGAGTGAGTTTATAGTAAACGAGTCCTTTGTGAAGAACCTGGGACTCAAAAATCCCGAAGACATCTTGAACAAGGAGATAAGCCTCTGGGGTGATCAGATGCAGGCAAAAATTGTCGGTGTACTGAAAGATTTCAATGACAGATCTCTACACGATAAGGTGGCGCCGTTGGTCATCACGACCGACATGGTGATGTACAATCAAGCAGCAATAAAATTGGCGACGACAAACATTTCCTCCACGCTGGAATCCGTCAGGACAATATGGGAGCATACATTCCCCAATTTTGTCTATGAATATAGATTCCTCGATGACAAGATCGACAGCTTTTACAAACAGGAGAATCAGCTGGCGCAGCTGTATAAGATCTTTGCAGGCATCGCGATATTCCTTAGCTGCCTTGGATTGTATGGACTAGCCTCCTTCATGGCAGTGCAGCGAATAAAAGAAGTGGGCATCCGTAAAGTACTCGGCGCTACCACAGGAAATATCGTTTATTTGTTCTCAAAGGAATTTATCCTGCTGATCGCCATTGCCTTCGCCATCGCGACACCCATCGCCTGGTATTACATGCACCAGTGGTTGCAGGATTATGCCTATCGTATCAATATCGATTGGTGGTTATTTGTCGCCGGCGGACTTCTTGCGATAATCATTGCGCTCGCCACGATCAGCTTCCAGGCCATAAAAGCCGCAATCGCAAATCCTGTAAAGAGCTTACGATCGGAGTAGCCCCGATGGCATGTCTGGGCCCGCTAAGGTCTCGCCGGTCGCAAGGCAAATGGTCACAACTCCAGCAACCTCGCAAACCCGGTACTCTTCACCAGGCATTGTATCTGCTTTTCCTCCGATCGGCTCTTCTTCAGTCCCTGCTTTATCGACAGATACAAGATCGTAAGGTACTGCTTCGACAAAAAGTAAAAATTGCAGGGGTCAAGGGATTCCAGCCATTCCCGCCCCGTCGCCTTCTCACCCGAACGCACCAGGGCGATGGACTTGAAAAGATGGATCGAATCGGCCAGGCTGTTCTCGGCCGGCGGCAACACGTACTTCTTCTTGTATTTAAGGAATTCATCGATATAAAAAAGCGCCTCCTCATATTGCTTTGTCAACACGAGGATATGGGCCATGGTGCCATAGAACCGGAACACCGATACATAGTTATCCAGGGCAATGGCTACCGTAGCATAGAACTGTCGCGCCCTGATCAGGATCAGCTCGGGGTCGGTACCGGCCGTAGTTGCCTGGATCAGCTGCGTGGCAAAGTAGCGGGCAACCGTGGCGGGTGAGCCGTTTTTATTCAGATCATGCCGGAGCACCGCCTGACAATGCTTTTCCATGTTCTTATCGTCCATGACCAGCCAATACCGCAGACAAAGCAGGTAATTGCCGAAGATCTGCGCCTCCGGGTTCTTCTTTTCATACAGATAAAACCGTAAACCATCCCCGTAAAAAGCATTCAGCCGGTCGGTATGGATAAACTGCTCGAAATAATAAAGCTGTCCGTTGTTCGTCTTGGCGATCTCCCGCTGAAACTGATCGATCAGTCCGGGATGAAATTCCAGAAAGGTGATCGTATGTCTGACAAAATAGAAAAAAGTAAAATCATTCTCATCCGATACTTCGGTCTCTTTGAAAAGCGATACCACGTAAAATAAAAGGTCTGTATTCTGCTGCTCCTTACTTTTCAAAGGTTTCCGCTTGACAGTCGTCACAAAATCATCAAAAGAGGCGAAACCACAATAAGCGGCGAGTATGTTCAATGTGTAAACGGACTGCGCATGTTTGGTGTCCATCAAATTGAAAAATCGTCTTAGCGTATTGAAGCTAAGCGTCAAATTGAGCTGCTGTGTGATATGGTGAAAAAGATAACGGCAATCGGTAGAGGATAAGACCCTTCGACCAAGCATCCTTTCTATGTAAAGCTTCAACTGATGTATGTGTTCGGACTCCATAACGATAAGCTTTTGTTGAAGGAACTGCTTTATTCATTAAGGTGAGGATCGCCTTGAGTAGAACCATAAAATGTCCGGACAAGTAAGCAATGGAAATAAGCAAAAGAAGTAAGCAACGCGGATTGACTGTGCAGGATAAAGTTTGGCGGTAGAACGGTGTAGCAGGATAAGGTCTGATAAACAAATATAAATCTTTTTAATAGTATTTCTACTATGTAACCATAGATATAAAATTGATGAAAGCACAGGAAAGTGAAGTGGCGCGCCAATTGCATAAGGGAAAAGCCGGGTTTGTCGAAACTCCCCAAAGACCCCGGAACCGCGGATCGGCGCGGGAAACGCCTCCGTGGGCAAAACTGGGCATTTTTATTAACATTTTAGTTTCTACTTTCATACACATATTCAGTAATTCACCTAAACCTAACTTGAATGCCTACTTGTTACATAAGTATCTGAAACACCTCTTTCATAATTTTATTTTCGCGGATCCGCAATACCTTGTCTGCAGGATCATCCACCCTCCCACGAGAATTCAATATTCCATGGTAAGACATCCGGGGTCACCTCCACCACAAACGGTTCAGAAGATCAATCGTGCATAACGAACTATAACTGCCGCAGTACAGCATGTAACTGAGATTGGCGCAGCCGTTTCCAATTCGTAATGACTAAAACCCGTTGCAATGATGATGACCCGCATGTTACCTTTGTTGATCGTGACTGTCTTTGGCGTTTCCTGCATTTCGTCAAAAAAAACGGCCTATTTCTCCAATCAGGGGCCCGCAGAGATCATCTCTTCCAATCAGGCCCCAAAGCCGATGATCGAGATCAACGATCTTCTTAGCATTACGGTAACCAGCCTGAGCCCCCAGGCTTCGAGCGAATACAATATTCCCAATACCGTCGGCTTCACCTCCTTAAGTTATAACAGCGCCATTTCCCCCGTAAGCGGGTACCTGGTCGGTCCCGATGGCTTTATAAAATTCCCGCGACTGGGCAAGATCAGGGTAGTGGACCTCACCCCCGTGGAACTGGAAGAATGGCTCACCAGCGTCCTGCTGGAAGAGGGATCACTGAAGCAGCCGCTCGTTACGGTAAGACATTTGAACTTTAAAGTGACCGTACTGGGCGAAGTGGCGCGGCCCGCAGTGTTCAATATCCCCAATGCCAGAATATCCCTGCTGGAGGCCATCGGCATGGCCGGCGACATGACCATCTATGGAAGAAGGGATAATGTGCTGCTGATCCGGGAGGAGAACAAGAAGAAAGTGACAGTCAGGATAAACCTGAACTCGAGCGATCTGCTGAACTCGCCCTATTATTACCTTAAGACGAATGACGTAGTATATATAGAACCAAACGGCGCAAAGGTTTCCAGCGCCACCAGGGCCCAGAATCTAATACCCATCGTGTTCAGCGCCCTGTCTTTTGCCGTCATCGCTCTCGACATTCTCTCACGCTAACTTTTGAGTATGCACATTCATTCAGTAGAAGCGGAAGGAAAACCGGAGAAATTGGAGCTTAACCAGTTATGGTTAAGATACGTTGTTTACTGGCCCTACTTTCTGATCCTTCTGTTACTGTCATTGGCCGGGGCCTGGCTTTACCTGGAGCTAAGTACGCCCCTTTTCGAGGCCTCTGCCAGAATATTGATAAAGGACGAGACCAAGGGGGCCGAAGACTCCAAAGGCATCGAATTCATGACGATGGTCAACGCCGCCAAGCTGATCGAGAATGAAAGCGAGGTCATCTCTTCAAAAACCCTGTTGTCCACTGTCGTAAAAGAACTTGACCTGTATGCCCAGGTCTTTACCGAGGGCCGGTTCAGGGACCTGCCCGCCTATGTCAGCTCCCCGGTGAGAATAGAAGCGAAAACTCCCGATGATCTGTCCGGCGCCGAAAAGACCTTTTTCAAGTTCAACCGGACCTTGCAAAAGGTGACGATCGGTAGCGCCAGCTACCCCCTCAATACCTGGGTAAAGGTTGGCGCCGACAGCCTCCGGTTCAAAATCAACCCCCGCCATGACGGCAGCTACAGCGATCAATACTATTTTTCACTGTTTTATCCCTCCGCGGTCGTCTGGGACATAAAGGACCACCTGGAGGTGACCTCCATCAGCAAATCCTCCACGATCCTGGAGTTGCTGCTGAAAGACGCCGTCCCCAAACGGGGCGAAGACATCCTCAACGGATTAATGGCCGCCTATAATAAGGCGATGGTCTACAACAAGAATACCCTTGCCTCCAATACCCTGTTTTTCGTAAAGCAGCGGCTGGAACATGTGTCGAAGGACCTCGATTCCATCGAACACCAGATCCAGTCATACAAAGAAAGTACGGGTTCCATCGATATAGGCGCGGAAGGCGGGCTGTTCCTGAAGAATGTGAGCGACAACGATCAGAAGATAAGTGAGATCAGCATGCAACTGGCCGTTCTGGACCAGGTCGAAGACTACGTTCTCAAAAAGGACAATAAGGCCGGGATCGTCCCGGGAACCCTTGGAGTCGACGATCCCATTCTGTCAAACCTGCTGAATTTACTGTATAATGCGGAATTGGAATATGAAAAGCTGAAAAATACGGAAGGGCCGAAGTCGACCGCCCTGCTTGCGATAAACAGCCAGATAAAGAAGATCCAACCCAGCATTCTAGAGAACATCCGGAGCCAGCGCAAAACGCTGCAGGCCCGGAAGCAAAACCTCCGTTCCACCAACGACACCTATTCCTCAGCCATCCGGAATATTCCGCAACGGGAAAAGCAACTGGTAGATATCAACCGGCAACGATCCATCATCAGCGGTATTTATACATTCCTGCTGGAAAAACGCGAGGACCTGGCGCTCTCCTACGCCGCATCCATCCCCGGTACAACCATTGTTGACAATGCAGAGTCCACGGACCATCCGGTTAGTCCAAAGTCAAAAAGAATATATCTGCTCGCGTTTGCCATTCCTATCCTTGTCGGCATGGCAATCATCACCGTCAAGGAAACCTTCAGCAGCAAGATATTGTTCAGACACGAGATCGAAAACCTGACCATCCATCCCGTCATCGGCGAGATCATGCATAATAAGTCCGTTACCCCCATCGTCATCGGAAAGAATGCAAGAACATTTATCGCCGAACAATTCAGGCAACTTCGGGTGTCCCTTTCACTCAATAAGAACAAGACGAATTACCGGAAGATATTAGTAACGTCTACAATAGCCGGGGAAGGGAAGAGCTTTATTGCCCTGAACCTTGGCATGACCTTCGCACTCACCGGAAAATCGGTGGCCCTGCTGGAACTGGATATCAACAATCCGAACATCAGCAACAAACTGAATATCCCCTCCTACCCCGGCATCGCCGATTATTTACAGGATAAATGCCATCTGGAAAGCATCATCAAGCCATATAGTAAACTCGACAGGCTGTTCGTGCTCCCGGCTGGGAAACTCCCCGACAATCACTTTTCCGAACTGCTTGAAAATGGCCGGATAAACAACCTGGTCGATTATTTAAGCGACGCCTTCGACTATGTCATCATCGACACGGCACCCACCAGTTCAATAACCGATGCTTACATATTGTCTTCTCAATGCGATATCACATTATATGTAGTCAGACATAAATATACGCCGAAAGTGTTTATCCAAAGACTCGACCAGAACCACCAGTTGATGAACATCGCCCTTGTATTCAATGATATCCGCCCAAGGGGTTTTGGCAAGTATCACTATGGGTATGGTTATGGCTATGGCTATGTTTACAAGGAAACAAAAGCAAAAAAAGAAAACCTGACGATCCAAAAGAACCGCGTTTGAGCATCGCTGTAAACAATTCCAGTTAATTCATCAACACTTTTTTTATGCATTGTGAGAAACATTGGCTGGCCGTGTACACCAGGCCCAGGTGGGAAAAAAAGGTAGCAAAGTTATTTAACAGCAAAAACGTGGAGAATTATTGTCCGCTCAACAGGGTGGAACGGCGGTGGTCCGACCGGAAAAAGGTCATTGACGAACCCCTGATCGCCTCTTATGTATTCGTTCGTGCACAAGAATCGGAACATATAATGATCAAAGAGACCGATGGTGTTTTGAACCTCGTTCACTGGTTGGGCAAACCCGCCGTCATCCGGGACTCGGAAATAGAGTCGTTGAAGAAATTCCTAAATGATTATTCCAACGTAAGCCTCGAAAAGATCGAGGTCAATGTAAACGATGACGTAAAGGTCATCTATGGACCCCTGATCGAACGGGAAGGAAAGGTGGTGGAAGTGCAATACAACTATGTAAAAGTACTCCTGCCTTCACTGGGCTATTCCCTGCACGCCCATGTGCACAAATCACATATTGAAAAGATACACATCGATGCAGAAGGGTTATTACAACCGGTCTGCACGGCTCTCGCCTTCGTAATGCCGTATCTATGCGCGTAGCTTTTTTGACAAACTATGATTCCACGGATGTCCGCAACTGGTCCGGACTTGGCTACTATCTGGCCAAAAGCCTGGAGCAGCAGGGTATCCAGCTGATCAGGATCGATTGTTCGGTTAAATTCTCCCTGGCGCAACGCATCAGACGCCGGCTGATCAGGCTGTGCTGGCGCAAGATCCAGCAGCCCGAACGGGATAACAGCTACTTACAAAAAATGGCCGATAAGGCGTCCCGGCTTCTGGCCGGCCGGCAATATGATCTCATTTTCGCGGCAGGGTCCCTTCCCGTCAGCTTTCTACGGTCCGACAAGCCCATCGCTTTCTACACGGATGCCACCTACGACGGTCTCATGCGGTTATATGCCGATAAGGATAAATTGTGGCCTCAAAGCCTCCTGGAAGGGAATAAAGCTGAAGAAAAGGCCATTCACAATGCCGATCTCATCTTTTATACATCTGAATGGGCCAGGAAAAGCGCCGTAACCGGGTATAAAGCAAATCCGGCAAAGATCAGGCAGCTGGGCTTCGGACCAAATTTGGAGTCCGCCCTATCACCGGCAGATATGCAAATGCTGATCAATCGCCGAAAAAAGGCACGTCAAAAGAATTTTCTCTTCCTCGGGGTCGATTGGGACAGAAAGGGGGCAGCTATAGCCATTGAAACGATCGCCCGGTTGAATGATCTGGGTATGCCGGCCACGATCACGATGGCGGGATTCCGGGTACCGCCTGGGATTTCGCTGCCTCCTTTTGTTATTTACTACCCATTTATTTCCAAAGACAAACCGGCAGGGGTAAGGCAATTGCGCAGCTTATATGAAAATGCCGCTTTCTTCCTCCTCCCTACCCTCGCGGATTGTACGCCCGTGGTTTTTTCTGAGGCCGCCTCCTATGGGTTGCCGGTCATTACCACCGATGTGGGCGGTTGTCCGTCGGTTGTCATCGATAAGGTAACAGGCTATTGCCTCAGCAAGAAAGAATTCGTGGAGGAGGTCGCCAAAAGGATCGCCACGCTGTGGCATGACGAAGAGCTGTACGAAGCCTTCTGCTGGCAGGCCTTCGACCACTATAAAAATGACCTGAATTGGGAGGCCATCGGCAAAAAGGCGGTAGCATCCTTGCAACAGCTGGTAAAAAAGTATGCCGACGTTTTGCCTTTCCCATTTTACAACAACTAAAAACCCAGCCTATGATAGGACTGTGTTTCCTGTTGCCTGCCATTTATTGTTATTTAAGTGGCAGAGCGTGGCTGGCGGCATTTCTATTGTTCTTCCTGGCAACGGCGGGATTTCAGATTATCCCCGTGCAATGGATGGCGATGCCGCCGCTGGGAGTCCGGAAAGCCTATGACTGGGTACTTCTCTTCACCGGCATCATCGTCCTGATCAAACCCCAGATCCTCGCCGGGTTATTTGCATGGAAGCATTTCAGAATACTGGTGCTGTATTGCTCGTTCCTGGTGGTGCTGTTGTTGTACAGCATTTTCGTGAAAGAGATCGAGGTCAGCGTAGCGCTCAGGGTATTTCGCAATTTCATCTTCTTTATCAGCCTGTTCCTTTTCCTTCCGCTGCAGCCGGCGGATTTCGAAAAAATATGGAAAGGGGTGGTATATGCCACATCCATCGCTTCCGTTTTGTATTGCCTTCAACCGCTGCTGCACGTGGGTATCCTCAATAAGGTCGTGTCGGACCTTGACGAAGACCTGCAATTGGGAATTGTATCCCGGTATTATAATGTACCGGTATTTATCTGCCCCGTACTGTTCTTTCTTTTCTACCCGCAACATACCTTCCACATCCGGTTCCGGAAGATCCTGCTGGGCATCAATGTGCTGGCCGTGCTGCTCACCCAGCACAGGAATCTGATGATCGCCGTGCTGTTTTCCTTTTTCCTGTACCTGATCTTCAATAACAAGCTCAGGCTGGGTAACGCGATCATCTATTGCACCCTCTCCATTGGAATACTGATCGGCGCGGATAGCTTTCTGAACAACCGCCTCTCAAAAGGACTCGAAGACATCGGAAAAACGTCCCTGAACCGGCAGACCGAACAATTTCAAAACGTGTCCTTGAGCGATCTGTCGACCACAGAGTTCAGAGAAATGCTTTTTATGGAACGGCTGGACTTTGTATCGAAAAACCAGACCCGCGTCTTCTTTGGAATTGGCCTGATGACCGATGACTCCAAAAAAGCAAGAAACCTGCGGTTTTATGTGGGTGCCCCGGATGAGGATGGGAATATCTCCCAGATCGCCAACATCGATATCGTTTGGGCAAGTATGCTCCTGCAGCTTGGCATCGTGGGATCACTGATCTTTATTTTCCTTCACCTGACACTCTTAAAGGAATTCTTCATGCAAAGACGTAATCCATATATGCAGACGGGCATCTTTTACATCGTCAGCCTGTTTATATCCTCCCTCTACGGCAGTGTCATCGCCATGCCCTTTACCATGTGCATGACCATGTTGTATGCAGCTTATTATTTCAGATTAACGGTACATCGCGTCAACCCCGGAAAATTATGCCCGGTATCCACATCTCGGTAATTACATCCCTGTACAGATGCACCGCCTTCCTGCAGGATTTCCTGTTGCATTACTCCAGGATAAAAAATATTGACGAGTGCGAGCTCATCCTCGTTCACAATGACCCCACCGCTGAAGAGTTGGATATGATCAATAATTTCACGCAACCGCGCATTAATCTCGTTCACATCGTTGTAAAAAGGGAGGGACTGTACGCCTCCTGGAATCGGGCAATCGACGCGGCATCAGGCGAATATCTCGCCGTGTGGAACGTAGACGATATCCGGACACCCGACTCCTTGCTCGCTCAAAAAAACGCCCTGGAACAAACTAATGCAGCCCTCTCCTATGGCGACTTTTATGGCACCCGTACCTATGGCCCCAATGCGGATAAATTATATCAATACCCGGAGTATGACCGCTGTATAAAAGAAGCATTCCGGCGACACATTATCGGCTGTTTTCCCATGTGGCGAAAGACGATCCATAAAGAATTAGGATATTTTGACGAGCAGTTTCGCCTGGTGTCCGACTATGAGTTTCAATTGCGGGTGATCCGCCGGCTCCCCCTGGCCAAAGCGGCTTCCGTCCTGGGCTACTATCTGGAGCATGCCGGCCACAAGTTGAGCAGCAACCGCCGCGTACAACGCCGCGAACGAACCGCTGTCCAACTGCGTTACCATATGTTCGATAAACTCCTCCTGCACGTCCTGCCATTTGCCTTTAGATACAGGCTCAACCATATCCTGAGTTTTGGAAAATGGGTGCCCGTTCGATCCATCCTTCCCAGCCGGACGGGAATAAATACCGGCGAGCTGTGGTCCTTGCTGCGAATGCCTTTTACGTATGCCCGCTGGTTTCTCAAAAGAAGTTTTCAAACACTATATAACATCCTCTTTCATAAACAACATGCCGCGCCGTGATCAGTGTAGTGATCCCCACATATAACAGGGCGGACTCGTTGACCGCCTGCATCGAAAGCGTCATGCAGCAACAATTTGCCGGCATGGAGCTGATCGTCGTCGACGACGGCTCCTCCGACCGGACCGCTGAGTTGCTCGACAAGCTGCAGGCACGCTACCCGGACATGATCGTGATCAGCAATCCCGCCAATTTGGGCGTCAATTACACCCGGAACCGCGGCATCGAACGAGCCTCGGGAAAATTTATCCTGTTCCTGGACAGCGATGACAAGCTGGTGGACGGCTGCCTCAGCCGCATTTGTGAGACGATAAATTCAAACCCGCACTATCATCATTATTTATTTTGGGTCTCCGACCGGCTGGAAGAGTGCAGGAATGCCGTTCAATGCAGGCATATCCACTATGAAGACTGGATCAAAGGAACGATCGTCGGCGATTTCACCCATGTGGTGGCCGCCGATATCATGAAAAGAACCCTCTTCTTTGAAAAATTCCGGATGTATGAATATCTCAACTGGCTCCGTGTTTTTAAAGCAACCACCCCTCAGCTGCTGGCGACCTTTATAGCGGCCGAACGGGAAAGAGACCGGCCGGACAGCCTTACCCACGCCTCCCGCTTGCAGGATATTGCCATCATAACGGCAAAATTCGAGTCGAAGCAGTCGTATTATGCGCTGCACCATAAAGACCTGCTGCTCTTTCATTCAAAAGCGTTATCAAATAAGCTGCTGGCTACGGTAATGCTCGGAGTGGCCTGTAACAGAAAAAAGGACAGCTACCGGATGCTTAAATATAGCGACAGGCCAATGATAAAACTGGCCGGTTCACTCATCTTGCTCATTCCCCCTCTTTTGATCAGGAAATTGATTATTGCCTGGTCGGCCTTAAAACATAGATCATGGAAAGGATCGTTCACTTGATATTTACCCTTGAGTCGGGTGGCTCGGAGAACATGCTGATCGACATTGCCAATGAACAGGCGTCCATGGCAGATGTCACCATCATACTCATCAATAAGAAATATAGTATGGACCTGGTGGCCAGGATCAATCAGAACGTCCATTTCTATTCTTTACACCGGAAAGAAGGGGATAAAAAATCGCTGTCGTTCCTGGTCAGGCTTTGGGGCCTCCTGCTCAAGATCCGGCCTACGGTCATCCACTGTCATAATCAAAATATCATCGGCTTACTGCCGATCTGGCGGAAAAGGACCGTGCTTACGATCCATTGCCTGAAGGCGGTCACGACGCATTTGAAAAAATATAGAAAGGTGTATTCCATATCAAACGCCGTATCAAACGATATCCGGGCGAGGGTCGGCATCCGGTCGCCCGTCGTGCTGAACGGCATCAACTTCGCCGATATCTTTCCGAAAATGGATTACGGGTTCGAAACAAGTATGCCGGTCAGGATCGTGCAGGTAGGCAGAATGATCCATGAGACAAAGGGGCAGCATATACTGCTAAAGGCGCTGCACAAATTGATCGTTACCGAAAAGCGGGACAATATCTATCTCGATCTGATTGGTTCGGGCCCCTCTCTCCCCTATCTGCAATCCCTGGCCAAATCCTTAAAACTAAACGGGCATGTATCTTTCTTAGGGGAAAGAAGCCGGGAATGGATCTACGAGCGGCTTTCTTCTTACCATATCCTCATCCAGCCGTCGTTGTCGGAGGGGTTTGGTTTGACCGTGCTGGAGGGCATTGCGGCTGGCTTGCCGGTAATTGCTTCCGATCATGCCGGTCCGGCGGAGATCCTGAGCGGGATGCCCGGCGGCTATCTGTTCAGGTCCGGCGACGAAGACGATCTGGCCGGCACCATCCGGAAAGTGATAGCCGCGATGCAGGAAGGCAAGATGCAACAGCGCTGTGAGGCCTCCCACGAACTGGCGGTCGGCAGATACTCGATCCACCGCACCGCCTTCGAATACCTGCATCATTATTCCCGCCTGAACAGAGTAACCTCATGATAGCAAAGTCGATAGCAGGGCATGTGTTGCTGGTGGGCCCCGACTACCGGGATCACAGAGGGGGCATTGGCGCCGTAATAGCCGTGCACAAAGCCCTTTACGAGGAATTCAATTTCATAGCGAGCCATAAGCCACTAAAAAATAACCTCTTAAAAGCGTTGTATTTCATCAGGCAACTGGGAAGACTGATCGGCTTCCTGTCAACACACCCGGATATAAAAGTGGTGCACATCCACTCCTCCAAGCAGGGCAGCTTTTACCGGAAGTTGATCGTTGCCTGTATCGCAAAGGGGATCTTTCGCAAAAAGACGATCAATCACATTCATTCGGGAAATTTCGGTCGCTTCTATGATAACAGCAATGTCCTCGTAAAAAGGCTGATCCGGTTTTTCTTAAAACTGAATGATGTAACCCTGGTGGTCTCCGGTTCATGGAAAACCTATTTTGAGACATCTTTTCAGTTGACCCAGGTTCACAAGATCAACAACATCGTGACACCCCACCAGCCCGGCGGCAGCCTCCACGCCGGTACAAAGAACGGATTGGTCTATTTTCTGTTCCTGGGGATGATCCATCCCAATAAAGGGATCTTCGACCTGCTACAGGTGCTGAAAGACCATCGGGCAGAGTTATCCAACCGGATCAAATTGTTCATAGGCGGCAACGGCCAGACCGGGCAATTGATCAAAATGATCGAAACAGCCGGTCTCGGCGAGATGGTCGAGTTTAAAGGGTGGGTCACCGGCAGTGAAAAAGCCCACCTGTTGGAGTTTTCCGATGTATTCGTTCTGCCTTCCTATTATGAAGGCTCGCCGGTGGCGGTGCTCGAGGCCATGAGCTATGGGACACCGGTCATCTCGACGACCGTCGGCGGAATCCCCGAGATCGTCCAACCCGGTCTCAACGGCTGGCTCCATCGCCCCGGCGACCAGGGAGCCCTGCTCGATGCGATATTGTACTACATCAACGATCCGGAGAATATAAAACGGCACGGCGCGGGCTCCATGCAACTGATCGAAGACTATTATCCCGGGTCCGTCGAACCACAGCTCGCATCGGTATATTCCTCACTGTTATCATGAACTCCTGGCATTTACAAAGACTCAGGTCGATGACCCTGCCCGAACTGGTGTATCGGGCCGCCCAGCGGCGACAATCCATAACCCTGAAAAGGGAAATGGGTGTACACAGCGCAGCCGTTGACTTTACCACCGTTGCAGCGATACTGCCGCTTACCGACGAGCTCTTTTCCGCGACAGAGCATATCGATATCTTCGGTATACCGGTGCATCCAGCCGAGATCAGGGACTGGTCCTTCGACGTACTCAACAAGTGCCGCTTCCCGGTAAAGTATGCAAAAGACATCGATATCCGCACGGGAACCTCCGGCAGCGCAAAACATGTCTGGGAACTGAATAGAATGCTCTTCCTCCCCCGTCTTGCCCTCTTGTACAGGAAGACCAGAGACGTTCATTATCTTACCCTGATCATGCGCCTGGTGAGCGACTGGGTCGAAAAGAACCCCTACCTGGTCGGGATCAACTGGTACAGCAATATCGAGATCAATATCAGGCTGATCAACTGGTTCCTTACCTGGGAAATTTTACGCGTGGAGGAGATCGCCCACCGGAATACATTCTTCAGAGCATTCGTGAACGACACCTGGGTTCCTTCCATTTACCAGCATTGTAAATTCTCCTATGCACACCCCTCCCTGCATTCATCGGCAAATAACCACCTCATCGCCGAATACGCCGGTTTGTTCGTAGCTGCCAGCAAATGGACCTTTACCGAAAGCAATGACTGGAAAGACTATGCAAAACGCGGGCTGGAAAGGGAGATCGTCCAGCAACACTCGGCCAACGGCATCAACCGGGAAGAGGCGGCGGAGTACATCCAATTCATCACCGATTTCCTGCTGATCGCCCTGGTTACCGGGGACAATACCACCAACGCCTTCTCGACCGCGTTCCGGGACCGGTTCAGGTCCATTCTAAGCTATATCGGTCATTTATTGACCATTAACGGACAGTTCCCGAAATATGGCGACGAAGATGACGGCCGGGTCTTCCTGCTCAATGAAGACCTTCACGATAACAATTTTATCTCCCTTTTACAGGCGGGCGCCATCTATTTCAACGATCCGGACTATTGGCGCGGCGGACCGGAAGCCGATCAGAAGAACCGGCTGTTGTTTGGCATCAAAGCGCAGGCCGCATCGGCAAAAAGCAACGGAACGGAAACGGTAAGGTCTTCGAAGTTCTACCCCGATGAAGGCCATTTCATCTTCAGGAAACAAACCGCTCCGGGCAGAGAGATCTACTGCCACTTCGATGCCGCCCCGCTGGGCTATTTGTCCATCGCCGCACACGCACATGCCGATGTACTTTCCTTTGTAGTATATCTCGACGGGCACCCCTTTCTCATCGATCCGGGCACCTATTGTTATCACACCGATGCCGAATGGCGACACTATTTCGTCAGCACCCGGGCGCACAATACCATCGGCATCCGTGGAATGGACCAGGCCGACTTTGTAGGCCCTACCCTATGGCTCAACCATTATAAGGTCCTCGTAAAGGATTATAGCCTGTCGGCTGATTATGACCATGTAATGGCCACGCACACCGGGTACAAAAAATGCCACATTCAGCATACAAGAAGACTCGAATTCCTGAAGGCCGATGATAAAATAGTCATTACGGACTATATCGAAGCAAAAGGCGGCAAACCAATTGGTCTCGAAATGCCCTTTCATCTGCATCCCGCCGTGGACTGTAAGCTCGACGGCCATCACTCGGTGATCTCATTTGCAGACAGGAAGGTCGTGATGCAACTGGACAGCCAGATGCAATGGTCGGTTGTAAAAGGATCTTTGAACCCCCACCTGGGTTGGTACTCGGACAGATTTTACAAAAAAATACCCTCGCCGGTGATCATCGGCGCCATGCCTTGCACCAGCTCCCTGCAACTAAGAACTGAGCTGGCGTTTTCCTAAAATCGTTGAAAAAACAAGCTTATGAATATCAGTATTTTCGGCCTGGGTTACGTGGGATGTGTAAGCCTTGGCTGTCTGGCCAGAAACGGACATAACGTGATCGGCGTCGATGTCAACGAAACAAAGGTCCGGCAGATCAACAACGGGCTTCCCACCATCATAGAAAAAGACATCGATATTATCATCCAGGAAGAACGATCCCGGAACAGGATCGTCGCCACCACCGATTTCGCCTACGCCATAAAGAACACGGATATTTCCATAATTGCCGTAGGCACCCCGTCGGGCGAGAACGGGCACCTGAACCTGTCGTACATCTTTCAGGTGGCCAATCACTTCGGGCAGGTGATGAAAGAAAAGAAGACCTTTCACGTGATTGCCATCCGCTCGACAGTCCTTCCGGGAACGGTGGAGAAATTTGCCGGCATAGTGGAGGATATCTCTCAAAAAAAGCACAATGTCGACTTTTCGGTGGTGTCCAATCCGGAGTTTCTTCGCGAGGGCACAGCCGTATTCGACTATAATCACCCACCCTTTACCCTGATTGGCGCCTCGAATAAGGAAGCCGCGTTGATCGCCGCCTCGCTGTACAAACATCTTCCGGGGGAAATCATCGTCACCGATATCCGGGTGGCCGAGATCATGAAGTATGTGAACAATTCGTACCATGCCTTGAAAATTGCCTTTGCCAACGAGATCGGCAACATCTGTTCGGCAATGAAAATAGACGCCTACAAGGTGATGGAGATCTTCTGCACCGATACCGAACTAAACATCTCACCCTGCTACTTCAAGCCCGGCTTTGCCTATGGCGGCTCGTGTTTGCCAAAGGATCTCAAAGGGCTCCAAACCCTGGCCCACGACCTCTATGTCCGCGTGCCGGTTATCGAGAATATCGACAAGACAAACGATCTTCAGATCAACCGGGCGATCGAGCTGATCCAGCAAACCGGGAAAAGAAGGATCGCCTTCCTGGGCATCAGCTTTAAAGCCGGAACTGACGACCTGCGAAGCTCGCCCGCCGTAACCATCGCCGAAACCCTGATCGGAAAAGGCTATGATATCAAGATCTACGACAAGAACGTCCAACTTTCCAAATTAAGCGGTGCCAACCGGGAGTACATCGATGTGCACATTCCCCATCTGTACAAACTGATGGTGAACCAGCTGGGCGAACTGATCGACGACGTCGACGTCATCATAGTAAGCAACCGGGAATCCGAATATATAGACGTATTGCTGGAAACCGAATCCCCCGCCATGATCATCGACATGGTGCGGCTGCCCGACCCGATCCGGTCGAGGCGAAATTATGTCGGCATCAACTGGTAAGCCATGTTACAAGGAAAACACATACTGATAATCGTAGAAAATCTGCCTGTCCCCTTCGACCGGCGGGTATGGGAGGAAGCCAACACGCTTGCCGAAAACGGCGCCAAGGTGTCCGTCATCTGTCCCAAAATGAAGGGGTATACAAAGCCTTTCGAATCCATCAATGGGATCGACATCTACCGGCATCCCCTTCCGATGGAGGGGAATGGCGCACTGGGGTATTTGCAGGAATATTCGGGCGCGCTCTTCTGGGAATTGGTGCTGGCCTGGAAGATCTTCTTTAAAAGGAGGTTTCATGTTATTCACGGCTGCAATCCCCCCGACCTGATATTCCTGGTAGCCCTGGCCTTTAAGCCTTTCGGCGTGAAATTCATTTTCGATCACCACGACATCAATCCCGAACTGTACCTCGCCAAGTTCGGCAGAAAGGACCTTTTTTACCGGTTAATGATCGGGCTCGAGCGGCTGACCTTTGCCACCGCCAATTACAGCATCGCCACCAATGAATCTTACAGGGATATTGCGATCAACAGAGGAAAAATGAAACCCGAAAAAATAACCGTGGTGCGCAGCGGCCCGAAACTCAGCCGGCTGAAGCCTACGACCGGCAACATAAAATACAAAAAAGGCCGGGACTATATGGTCGGCTATGTAGGGGTCATCGGCGCGCAGGAAGGACTGGACCTGCTGCTGGATTCGATAAAATTGATCGTGGACAGACGCCGGGACGTTCAGTTTGCCATCGTAGGCAGCGGGACCGAACTGGAGAAGATAAAGCAGCTCACCGGTGCGATGGGCCTGCAGGATTATATCGATTACTACGGCCGGGTGGACGATGCCACGATGGTGGACATCCTCAGCACGGCGGATGTTTGCGTGAACCCCGACCGGCCGACCGAAATGAACAACCTGTCGACGATGAACAAGATCATGGAATATATGGCCCTGAAAAAACCCATCGTTCAATATGATCTTAAGGAAGGCCGTTTTTCCGCGGAACAGGCGTCCTTATATGCAAGCAATACAAGCACCGAAGATTTCGCCGATAAGATAATCTGGCTGCTCGACCATCCGGAGGACCGGATACGCAAGGGGGAGTACGGCTACTACAAGGTCGTAAACGAGCTTTCATGGGATTATGAAAGCCGCAAACTCGTCGGTCTTTTTAACAAGGTTTTTGCCCGCAGTTAGCCATTTCACCGCCCAGGAAATTTCACCGATATGAGCAAGCCCTTCCTGCAACTGATCAGTGTAGGTATATTAGTTCTCGACCTCACGATGTTGAATTCATCGATGGTCCTGTGCGAACTGTTCTTCAAAGCCATCAATGAACGATCCGGCATGGCATACTGGGTCTTCTGGGCCGGGCTGAATATAAGCTGGATCATCGTAACCTGGGTTGTTAACGTATACGGCATAAAAGATGTCTTCCACTTCGAGGCGTTCGCCAGGCGCTCGATGCATGCGTGGTGCTACTGGCTGATCCTGGTGATGCTCTACCTCTTTTTTACCCGTCAGATCATCCTGTCGCGGGTATTCATCGCCACCGCGATGATGGGTTATGGCGTCTTGCTGATCTTGAACCGGTTCTTTCTTCTCTATGCCCGAAGTTTTTGGCGGTATCATAGCCATGTGTCGCGGAAAGTGATCATCATCGGCTATAACCACATGGCCAAAAAGCTTGCTTCCTATCTGGAAGAAGAGGAGATGGATACCGAAATTGTCGGATTTTGCGAAGAGGCGGAGAATGTCCACGAGCTGACCAATTACCCGATCATCGATTCGGTGAACAACTCCATCCAGGCCTCCCGCCAGTATGAGGTGAACGAGATCTATTCCACCATCGCCCCCGAACAGAATACAGGCATCTATCGACTGATGCTGGAAGCCGACAAAGCCTGTATCCATTTCCGCCTGATCCCCGACCTCAGCCACTTTGTCAAAAGGAATTACTACATCAATTATTTAAAGGATATTCCGGTACTTTCCTTAAGACAGGAGCCATTGGGCGAGGTGACCAACCGCTTCCGGAAAAGATTGTTCGACATCATTTTCAGCCTGCTGGTCACCGTATTGATCCTGTCCTGGCTTATCCCCATCCTGGCATTGCTGATCAGCCTCGAATCGCGGGGGCCCGTATTCTTCAGGCAGAAGCGCACGGGAAGGGATAGAAAGGACTTCTACTGCCTGAAGTTCAGGAGCATGAAGATAAACGGCGATGCGGACATAAAACAGGCCGACCGGTACGACACGCGGTTTACCAGGTTGGGAAAGTTTCTGCGCCGTTCGAGTCTCGACGAGTTTCCGCAATTCCTCAACGTACTAAAAGGCGATATGAGCGTCGTAGGGCCCCGCCCGCATATGCTCAAACACACAACCGATTATTCAAAAATGATCGATAAATACATGGTCCGCCAGTTCCTGAAACCCGGCATTACCGGCTGGGCCCAGATCAATGGACAACGGGGTGAGATCAAAACGTTGCAACAATTGCAGGAAAGAGTGGAACATGATATCTGGTACATGGAGAACTGGAACCAATGGCTGGATGTCAAGATCATCTTCATGACAATGGCAAGCCTGATCAGCGGCCAAAAAAATGCTTTCTGATGAACAATCGCATACCCTCTTCCCCGCCAGCGATCACCCCTGTGGCGCCCTTGGAAAAACGCCCGCTATGGTCGGTTTTGATCCCAACCTACAATTGCATGGAGTGGCTTCCGCAGACCCTGGAGTCTGTACTGATCCAGGACCCGGGACCCGAAAAAATGCAAATTGAAGTAGTGGATGACAGTAGCACGGACGGTGATGTCGGCGCGATGGTACAGAAAATAGGGAAAGGCCGGATCGGGTTTTTCCAGCAGGAAAAGAACCAGGGCAGCCTCAGGAATTTCGAAACCTGTCTCAATCGGTCGAAAGGCCATCTCGTTCATCTTCTGCATGGCGACGATCTTGTGTTCGAAGGTTTCTATAAGGAAGTGGAGACGATGTTTATCCGGTTCCCAAAGGCGGGCGCCGCCTTTACCCGATACGCCTATATCAACGATGAAAATGTAATTACCCCGCCGGGAAAACAGCTGCTGAATGAACCCGGGATCATCGGCGACTTCCTCTTACAGATAGCGCAGAAGCAATTGCTGCAGGCGGCCTGTATGGTGGTAAAAAGAAGCGTATATGAACACCTCGGAAGCTTTTTTGCCGTGCACTATGGCGAAGACTGGGAAATGTGGACCCGCATCGCGGCCCATTATCCCGTTGCCTATTCCCCCGCCTGCCTGGCACTGTACCGTGGTGGTCAGGGACACAGCGCCAGCATCACCAGCAATTCGTTGAGCACCGGCCAGAATATCCGGGATATCACCACGGTCATCGAGATCGTGCAGAATTACCTGCCAGAGGAAAAAAGAAAATTGCTGAAGAAGATTGCCGTTAAGAATTTCTCCCGGGCCTATGCCAAAGCCTCCAACCGCATCTATTTACACAATCCAAACGCGGCCTTTGTGCAGGCCAGCGGCGCCCTGAAGATGAATGCCGACATAAAGACCATCTATTGGGTCATGAAGCTGTACTGGCTGCATTTCACAAAACTGATTCGTAATCCATAAAAAACACCTCGCTATGGCAGAAGAAAAAGTAAAACTGGAATGGGAGATCAACAAAAAAACGTCCTGGCTGGGAACCAGTTTTAAGGAACTGTACCTGTATAAAGATCTTCTTTTCAGCCTGGTAAGAAAAGAGTTTCTGTCCTCGTACCAGCAAACCCTGCTGGGGCCCTTCTGGGTGCTGCTGCAGCCGATCCTGACGGTGTTCACATCGCTGCTCATCTTCCATAAGATAATCGGCGTGCCCACCGAAGGCGTCCCACCCCTGTTGTACTACCTGGCCGGCATCACGCTGTGGAACCTGTTCTCGGATATCTTCCTCGGCACCTCCATCACTTTTACCCAAAACGTACTGGTCTTTAACAAGGTCTATTTTCCGCGGATCATCGTGCCCCTCTCGGTTGTTTTGCTCAGCGGACTGCGTTTCCTGATACAGCTGGTGCTGTTCTTTATCGCGCTCACCTATTATTACCTGGCGGGAAAGGTGGTGATCCCGGTAAATACGCTGTTATTGGCCATACCCGTGATCATCACTACGGCAGGCATTTCGCTGGGTGCCGGCCTGGTGTTTTCGATATTCACCGCCAAATACCGCGACTTCCTGGGATTACTGCAGGTCATTCTGCGCCTGTTGCTGTTCGTCTGCCCCATCTTCTATCCCATGTCGATCGTCCCGGGTAAACTGAAATGGCTGATGAATCTCAACCCGCTTTCGGCACAATTCGAGTTGTATCGTTACGCCCTGCTTGGCAAAGGACAATTTACCGCGGATCAGGTCCTATACAGTGGCTTGTTCATGGTGGTGCTGCTCGCGGGAGGAATGTTATTATTCAATAAGACAGCCGACAGGTTGGTAGACGTGATTTAACCCAATACATAGCATATGTCAGACACAATGATCCAGATTGAGAACCTGTCGAAATTATACCGGCTGGGCACCATTGGCAGCGGAACATTCAAGCGCGACTTGAATAACTGGCTGCGGGGGATCTTCCGGAAGAATTCCGACTCTCCGGCCAGGCTGCGGGAAACCGGCGAAAATGCCTTTGCAGGCAAGGACCATCTATGGGCCCTGCGGAATGTGACCTTTGATATCAAAGAAGGGGAAGTATGCGGCATCATCGGCCGGAATGGCGCGGGTAAATCGACCCTTTTGAAGGTGTTGTCGAAGATCACCCGCCCCACGGAAGGTTTCGTGAGAGGCCGTGGCAAGATCAGCAGCCTGCTCGAGATCGGCACCGGTTTTCATGCCGACCTGTCCGGCCGGGAGAACATCTTTATCAGCGGCTCTATGCTGGGTATGAAAAAAACGGAGATCAAGAAGAAGTTCGACGAGATCGTGGAGTTTTCAGGCATCGAGCAGTTTTTAGACACGCCGGTAAAAAGGTACTCCTCAGGCATGTATGTCCGGCTTGCCTTTGGCGTGGCTGCCCATCTGGAGCCCGACATCCTGATCGTCGATGAAGTGCTGGCCGTTGGCGATGCCGAGTTTCAAAAGAAATGTATGGGTAAAATGAAGGACGTCTCCCATCAGAAAGGCCGGACGATCCTGTTTGTAAGCCATAATCTGCAGGCCGTGAATAACCTTTGCTCAAAGGCCATCTGGCTGCAGAAGGGTTCGATCCACGCCATGGGCGAAACCCAGATGGTGGTAAACAGGTACCTGGGCGCTTTTCAAAAGAAAATGTGGAAAAGAGAATGGGGCTCTCCCCGGGAAGCGCCTGGCAACGATTGGCTGCGAATATTGTCCGTTGAACTGATCCCGCACCTGCCCAACCCTATGGCGCCGATCGATATCCGGACACCGCTTACGGTCAGGTTTCGCTTCCACAACTTCAATAACCAGATCCACCTCTCCGCCAACCTGGTGCTCTTTTCACTGGCCGGCGATTGCATTTTCGACGTGCCCTCGGTCTCCGGCGATTTCAACGAGGGGGTCGTCGAAGGCGAATGCACCATCCCGGGAAGATTCCTCAACGACGGGTCCTACTATTTCTCCCTGTTCTTTTTGAAGGATACCTCCCGGACCATATTCGAATACGAGGAATGCCTTCATTTTGACGTGGAAGATCACCGGGAAAACATCCACTGGTACGACAAATGGGTCGGGGCGGTGCGGCCGCATTTCCCGTTTACTTTACGAAATGGTAACGTTTCAAACAACGGCCACGGTGCATTGGATACCCGCCGCCACCTGTTATGACCAACGCCAATCCATATATAATCAGGCGCATCCAACTGGACGAATGGCACCAGGCCGAACCGGCCGCTCCGGAGAACAGCATGCGGTATTACTGCTCCTACTGGTGGAAGAAGATCCCGCTCGGCCATCTGTTCATCGAGCAACACGAAAGACATGACGGCGAAGGCTGGCAAAAAAGGATCTGGGAAGCCATAGCGGCCGCCATCGACTTCTATCAAAAAAAGTCGGACGTCGAGGCCGGGACCCTTTATCCGCTGTTTTTGCAAAGAAACTACGCCGCATTCAACGAGGCCATGAACCGCCTGTTTGCCGGCTACACCGACAGACAGCTGCCGGAGATCGCCGATGTGTCGGTGATCATCTGCACCCGCAACAGGAGCCGGGACCTGCACCGCTGCCTGCACTCGTTATTTGCCCAATCCTGCCTGCCAAGCGAGGTGATCGTGGTAGACAACGCCCCGACCGATGACAGCACCTACAGTGTGGTAAAGCAGTTTCCAGGCGTTATTTACCATAAAGAACTGCGCCCCGGATTGAGCATTGCCCGGAATGCCGGTGTCCGCCTGGCCGCATCCCCGGTCATCGCCTTCACCGATGATGACGTCGTACTCCACCCCCTCTGGGTCTATTATGTGCAGGAATCCTTTGCCACGCCACAGGTAGGCGCCATGACCGGACTGGTCATCGCCTCCTCGCTCAATACGGAAAGCCAGCAACTGTTTGAAAAGCAATACAGCTTCAACCGCGGGTATTGCGATAAGCTATACGACAAAACCTATTTCAACGCCGGCCTGGCCACCGGTCCAAGGGTATGGAATATCGGCGCCGGGGCCAATATGGCATTCAGAAGATCGGTTTTCAACACCGCCGGGTTTTTCGACGAACGGCTGGGTGCCGGCGCCGCAGGTTGCAGTGAAGACTCCGAACTGTGGTACCGGATCCTTGCCAGAGAGTATTCGATCTATTACAACCCCAGGGCCATCGGATTTCATGAACACCGGAAGGAGGTCAACGCCCTGAAACGGCAGGTGTTCAGCTATATGCGGGGACATGCAGCCGCTGCGCTGATCCAACAGTCGCAGATCAGGGAAGCCGGCTACCGCAGGTACCTGTACCGGATGATCTTCAAAAGTTGTATGCCCTTACTGATCAAACGATTTTTCCAGCCCGACGAACGTAAAATGATCCTCATCCAGTTACATGGCATCTTTTCCGGCATACTCTTTTTCGTCAGGAACAAAAACAAACCTTCACAGACAAGCCCCTTCTGATTATGGCAACTCTTACCGACAACCGGCCGAAGGACCTCATTTCGGTGGTCATCCCCTGTTATAACCATGGAAAATACCTGCCCGACGCCATCGACAGCGTACTATCCCAAAATCACAAGAACGTAGAGATCGTCGTGGTGGACGATGGTTCGACAGATTGTACGAAAGAAGTGGTATGCGCCAGGTATTCCGGCGGCGAACCTGTCAAATACATCTACCAGCGCAACGCGGGACTCTCGGCCGCCCGCAATACCGGCATCGATCACAGCACCGGAGACTATTTTGTTTTCCTTGATGCCGATGACTGGCTGGTGGATAACGCCCTCTCCACCAATGTATCGTTCCTGCAGAAAAACAGCCGGGCTGCCTTTGTTTCGGGCGGACATATCATCCTCAATGAGGCAGAACATTACCGGGAAGAGAAAAGTGAAAGGATAAATGAAAATTATTACAATGTCATGCTCCGGCGGAATTATATCGGCATGCATGCCGCCGTGATGTATCAGAAATGGGTTTTCAACGAGTTCCGTTTTGATACAAAATTGAAAGCATCCGAGGATTACGACCTATACCTGCATGTGACCCGGAAGTATCCCGTCTGTCATCATATGGATCTCATCGCCGTTTACCGCTTTCACGACTCAAATATGTCCGGCGATATCTACAAGATGTTCAAATATACCCTGCTGGTATTGAACAGGCAGAAAACCCTCCTCAAAACGACCGCCGAAAAGAAAAGTTTCAACACGGGGATCCACAATTGGAAAAGCTACTATAGCCTGAAAATGCTCGCCACGCTTCCGCATAAGCCTACCTGGCCCCTGACAAAAAAAATGCTCGTTGAACATTCGATCGCCTTTCGCCATCACCCCCTGCCATACGCTAAATATCTAAAATCAAAAACAGTTATGCTACTGCAAAAATCAAAAAAACGGCTTAAAAAATTCCTTTTTAAAGGATCCGATAACCGCACGGCGCCCATGGAAAAAATAAATTTGGGCGACCTGAACCGGGTGACGCCGTTTAGCACCGACTTCGGGTATGACCGCGGCGGTCCGGTGGACAGGTACTATATCGAGAATTTTCTTGCCGCCTCATCCGCGCATGTGAAAGGAAGAGTGCTCGAGATCGGCGATAATGAATATACCCTCCGTTACAGTGGATCACGCCTGACAAAAAGCGATATCCTGCATATCGACAGTACTAACCCAAAAGCCACTTTTGTCGGCGACCTCAGCGATGCACCGCATTTGCCTTCCGATAGTTTTGATTGCATCATCCTTACGCAAACCCTGCACCTTATCTACGATTATAAAGGGGCATTGGCCAACTGTTACCGGATATTGAAACCGGGCGGGGCCCTGTTGCTTACCGTACCCGGAATAAGTCATATCCATCATGGCGAATGGGGGAAATACTGGATGTGGTCGTTTACCACCGCCTCCATCCAGCGGATGCTGTCCGAAGCCTTCGAGCCCGCCCGGTTCAGGGTACAATCCTTCGGAAATGTGCTGGCCGCCACGGCGTTCTTATATGCAATGGGCCTGCCGGAAATAGCAAAGAAACAGGTGGACCACAATGACCCGCAATACCAGCTCATCATCACCGCATTGGCAATCAAATAATGACGCTGCTTCGAAAATGGGCCAGGCGGTTCAAGGGTTATTTCCAGCACAAGGCGCTGGTGCTGATGTACCATCGTGTAGCCAATCTGCCGTCAGACCCCTGGCAGCTGGCCGTGCAGCCTGCCTGTTTCGAACAGCATTTACAGGTATTGCGCAAGCGGTTTCACGTTATCGCCGTCAATGACCTGGTCGAGCAGATCAGGGATGGATATGTGGCATCCAACTGCGTTTGTATCACCTTTGACGACGGGTATAGCGATAATTTCTTCAACGCAAAGCCCCTCCTGGAGAAATATCAGTGCCCGGCCACGTTCTTTATCCCTACCCGGTTTATCAACCGGTACCACCTGTTCTGGTGGGATCAGCTGCAGGTAGCCCTGCTCGATGCCGAACTGCTTCCGCCCATCTTCTCCATGGTCATCGATAATAGATTGATAGAATATGCCCTGGAAGAAGACGCCATTCTGAATGAAACGGTCCGTCAGAAGCACCAGGTATGGATCGCCCCGGACGACCCACCCACAAAACGCTGTGAGCTCTACCTGATCCTGTGGCGCTGCCTGAAGCCGTTACCCGATGCCCAGTTGCAACTCACCCTCAACAGGATAAGATCCTGGACCGGCGAATTGAATAATTTGGACCACTTTAACGTCCCCATGTCTACGTTTCAGCTGAACGATCTCGTCAGCAACCGGTTATTCGATGCAGGCTTGCATACCGTGACACATGTCTCATTGCCGTCCCATTCCGCGGAAACCCAGGCACGCGAGATCGTCGATAACCGGCTTGCCCTGCTGGACGTTGGGGATCATGCCCGGAATATCCTCGCCTATCCCTACGGCGATTATGACGATACCACCCTTGCCGTGGTACAAAAAGAAAAGCTCGCCGCCGCTTTCACGACTTCTGAAAAAGCCGTTACCAGACGGTCTGACCCGTTTCGCCTGGGCCGGTTCCAGATAATCAACTGGAACGGCGAGGACTTCGAAAGACAGCTGCTGCATTGGTTCAAAACAAGATAATCCTCACACATGCATACATCCTCAACACCCGTTGTATCCGTTATCACGGCGTTCCTCAATGAAGAACGGTTTCTGGCCGAAGCCGTCGAAAGTGTAATAAACCAGGAATACCCCAGCTGGGAACTGATCCTCATCGACGACGGTTCCTCCGACAAGAGCACCGATATCGCCCGGAGATATGCAGAAGACCACAAAGGAAAAATAATCTATTTAGAGCACGAAGGACATACCAACAAGTCAACGGCGGCAAGCCGCAACCTCGGCATTTCAAAGGCTACGGGAGAATTGGTGGCCTTCCTGGATGCCGATGACGTATGGGGGCCTTCAAAATTGCTCAATCAGGTCGCGATCATGCGGGCTCATCCCGGCACAGCCATGTTGCTGGAAGCCTCCGACTACTGGTATAGCTGGGATATCCCGTCCCGGCAAGATATCATTCTGCAGGTCGGCAGGGAAAGAGACCGAAGTTTCAAACCACCCGAATTGGCAGAGACCCTGTACCCGCTGGCAAGGGTAACCGCGCCCTGTCCTTCCGCCATCATGGTCAAAAAGGACGCCCTGGTAAGACTCGGCGGTTTTGAAGCCGGGTTCAAAGGAAAATACCAGCTATATGAAGACCAGGCCTTTCTCATGAAATTCTACCTTAATGAAACCGTCTACATCTCCTCACAGTGTAACAACAGGTACAGACAGCGAACCGGCTCCTGTGTGCAATGGGTGCGAAAAGAAGGCAGCTATCATGTCGTGAGAAAATATTTCCTGAACTGGATGAAACAATATATGCAGCAGCACAACATCCGCTACAAAAGGGTGCAACGAATGCTGCTGAGGGCCATGGATCAGTATAACCGACCCGTCCTTTACTTTATGCGAAACAACCTGTCGAAGATATGGAGATAAATTATATCATCCTTGCACATAAGGGACCCTACCAACTGGCAAGACTGCTCGAAAAACTGAACACAAAAGAAGCCCGCTTTTATCTGCACATCGACAAAGATGCCGACATCACCCCTTTCCGGAAAGCACTGGGCCATCTTTGCAACGTCTTTTTCCTCTCGGGCAAACAAAGGATCACCGCTGTATGGGCGGATTTCAGCATGGTGCAGGCAACGCTGAATGCCATGCGCCAGATCATAGCCGACCGGCGAAATGGCTATTGTGTGCTCCTGAGCGGGCAGGACTACCCTATAAAAAGCAGTTCCTGCATCGACGAGCGCCTTACCCGGCAATCTGGCGTCAACTTCATCCAGGGCTACCCCATTTTGCCTTCCGAATGCCCGGAACAGGGGTGCAGACGCATCAACCGGTATAAGATCAACCTGTCGCACACCAGGAATGATATCCTGGTCTTCCCCTCTGTCTTCGATAAAGAGTTCTATGGGAATGCCAACTTTCAATCCTTTGTTTACCTGGCAAAACGAAAAAGTATCGCTTCCTGCCTGGAGCTGTTGCCGAAAACCCTGCGGAAAAGACGGTTTCCCTCCTACATCCAGCCTTATAAAGGAAGCCAGTGGTGGGCGCTGCCGGTAGAGACCCTTCATTTTATCGACGGTTTCATCCACGACCATCCCGACTACCTGTCCTATCACCTCTATACATTTGCGCCGGATGAGATATTCTTTCAAAGCATAATACACTCCCGACTCGACAAGGCATGCATAAGCGAAGAAGTAACCTACGTCAGCTGGCCCCCCGACAACCTCAGCCCCTTGCTCCTGAAGACGAGCAATTTTGACGAAGTCATGGAGAAGGGCCGGGACAAACTCTTTGCCCGGAAATTTGATATGGAGATCGACTCCCGGATACTGGATCGCATCGACCGGGAGATCGGCTGATCAGGAAACCGCATCACCGGAAAACCGGACGACCGGAAAACCGCATCACCGGAAAACTCTTTTCTCAGGATGAAAACGGGTGCAACAAAAAGGCCAGAAGAAATTCTGGCCTTTGCTATTTTGGGGAAACCAGTTCCAGGTTGGCATGACTGTCACCGATCCTCACCTCGTCATAGAACACAACGCGCTTTTCTTCCGGCGAATACTGCGCCCACCCCTTCCAGCCCCATTTGTAAATTCCTATTTTAAAGTAGGGAAGGTATCGGTCATTAAAGGAATTGGGGCCATAATAACTGAATATCTTCCGCTTATTCTTCCATATTTCCAAAACACCGTCCGCCCGGTAAGAGAACCTGATGTGGAAGACCCAGTCGTTCCACTTATCTTTATCAACCGGCCCAAGATCCACCTTTTTTTCGCCATCCTTACTGTCATTCGTATTCACCGGGGCGGCTGCCCACAGGATCTGAACGTAATACCGGTCATTCTCGATACCCAGGGAAATAGGCGGCGAGCGCCAGTTCTCTCCCAGGTCCCAGTCAGGCACATCATGCCACTGTGCAAGCTTTTCCGCCATCGGGTCTGCTACAAAATCCGCCGGCAGATAATTGCTGAAGCCATACCATCGTTCGTTGTCCGTTTCGCTGCCCAGCCGCAACTCGGCCCGGACATAGCCATTATAGTTGGTCACATCCGATTTCATGAATTCGAACCGGGCCGACGATCTCCCTTTTCGCGCCGTCTCCGTGCTGATGCGCAGCGCATCCGGCCGGCAGATCTCCTTGGTCCATTTATCAAGATCCCCCGCATCTTCGAAGGTCGATTCCAGCAGCAGGACATCAACATCCATGCCTTTCCGTTTGGCTGAGGGTAACAGCAGAAGGAAAGCAATACAGAACAGAACAGGCATGGATATGTGATTCTGGTTTTTCACTGTTATTCCCGCATAAGCTTGAGAACCGTCAATCGATTTTTATCCATCAGCCGTAAATAGTATACGCCCGAAGCCCGCATTTCCCTTGAGAAATCCAACCACATGGCGGTTCCCGGTACCTGGGGCGGTAATTTGCCTCGTTTTAAAGTGGCCCCGGACGAGGACATCAGAATAAATTCGGCATCGGCATGGAACTGCATGGTCGTCATTACCTTGAACCAACCATCCCTGCTTGGGTTGGGATATACCCTGGCCGTGTCTGTTGCCGGCGCCTGTAACGATTGATTCAGCGAATCGAACGCAGCGGCAAGCAATGCACTGCCGCTTTGTGGCAGGATCTCGATGGCCGATATCTTGGGCCGGTCCACCCCACCTTCACTGACCGCAGCGGTAAAGTTGATGTTCAACGTGCCGTCAGTTACCGTCGTGGTGAAATTCTCGATGTCCGCTGTATTCGCGCCCACCTTCTGGAAGATATCGAAGTTATCAAGCACCTTGACGCCTTCGATGCTCACGTCAAACTTGCGCTGGCCGACTGCCGTCCAGTAGATCTCTGCAAAATGCAGCACCACTTTATAATTGCCGTTGTTGACGGGGAAGGCATAACTGAAGGTTCCGTTATCGGTGGTCGCCGAGCGTTCCGTCTGGTACATCGCATCATCGGTGGTGCCCGCAATAGCCGAGGTCGTAGAGAAAATAAAGCCGGGTGCCGGAGAGAAGAAATTATCCGCAGCAAAGGTCCCGATCGAATTGGTGATGGCCGGTCCCCCCGCATTGATCCGGTACATAGTCGTCGTACCGGCTGCATTTACGGTGACGATCACCTGGTCGGCTGCACTGGTCGCGCCCTGGTTATCGGTGACCACCAGTTGGAAGACCGAAGTGCCCTGAGTCAGCCCGGTGACATTGGTCGTGGCGCTGGTCGGCGAGGCGATGGTGCCGCTGCCCGAAACCTTTGTCCAGTTGTAGCCGGTGACCGTTCCATCCGCATCGGTGCCGCTGCCGCGTAAGATAGCGGTGCTGGCCGGAAGGACAATGGTGGTATCCAGCCCTGCATTAGCGACCGGCGCCTGGTTGGCAGCCGTAGTGTTGAGGATCTCGATGGCCGATACCTTGGGCTGGTCTACCCCACCCTCACTGACCGCGGCGGTAAAGTTGATGTTCAACGTGCCGTCGGTTACCGTCGTGGTGAAATTCTCGATGTCCGCTGTATTCGCGCCCACCTTCTGGAAGATATCGAAGTTATCAAGCACCTTGACGCCTTCGATGCTCACGTCAAACTTGCGCTGGCCGGCTGCCGTCCAGTATATTTCCGCAAAATGCAGCACCACCTTATAGGTACCGTTGGTGACGGGGAAGGCATAGCTGAACACCCCATTGCTCGTGGTCGAAGAGCGTTCCGTCTGGTACATCGCATCATCGGTTGTGCCCGCAATGGCCGCGGTGGTAGAGAAAGTGAAGCCGGGCGCCGGGGAGAAGAAATTGTCCGCGGCAAAGGTCCCGATCGAGTTGGTGAGACCCGGTCCACCCGCATTGATCCGGTAAACAGCCCCATTGGAAGGCTGGGTATCGGGAACACCCGAGGCCCATAAGATCAGTCGTTGGGCAAAGACCTTGTTGTCCACCTCGGTTATCGTTGTACCATCTCCCGCATTCCAGAAGGTGTTGCGATCGCAGAAACTGGCCACTCTTCCCGAACCGGGCTTGGCCACCGACAGCACCGCATCCGCCGCGGTGAGCGAGCCATCCAGGGAATTGAGTACAGAACCCGCCGGCATGTTAGCCACAATGGTCGCGGGAGCCGTGGTGCGTACGGGACTTACCCCTTCCGCTCTTATGGAAAGACCGCCGTTCTTGTTGAAATTATTGATATAATGATTCACGGCCCATTGGTTCAGGGTAAACACATTGGACCCGTTATCGTGCAGGAACTTCATGCCGAACTGTTGCGTAAGATCGTTGTCGCTAAGTTGACCGCCATAACTGTTGACGCCGCCGTCTACCCAGTCAAAGGCTGCATCGGACCAGGCCACGAGGCCGCCGCCTGCATTCACCCAGGTGGCTACGGCTGCCTGTTCGGCGGCTGTAAACCTCCTGTTGTTCGAGCCCAGGATCAGTACCTTGTAGGGGCTGAGGGTCGCTGCATTCAGGGTTACACTGGCATCGAGCGCCTCTGTGCACGTGAAGCCCACCTGCTGGAGCGCCGTTGCGAATTGCGACATCCCGGTGGGGCCGGTGTCGGCCAGCTTCATATCCACCTCGCCCGGCGGCACACTGCCATACAGGTACAGCACTTTCTGGTTCGCGGCCGTTACCGTCAGATTCACCTGTAAGGTGGCATCCGGATAGCCAGCCGCGCTGGCAGTCACCGTAGCGCTATAATTGCCGGCCGCCAGCCCACTGGAATTGGCCGTGATCGTTATTTCCGTACCACCCAGCAGGTCGATCGTGCCGGAAGAGGGCACTACGGTCAGCCAGGCGGGGAGCGCCGCGATCGTGAAGGAAGGATTCCCACTTAAGGTCCAGAGCAGCACCTTCTTGCTGGTCGTGCTGCTGGCAGCGACCGTCAGGTTGAGCGTGGTCGGCAGGAAACCGATCTTCATATTCGGGATCCGGGTAATCCCCCGTTTGCGCGTAGTCGTTTGCGGTGCGCAACAGTTATTCAGCCCGCCGTTGGCAACGAAGAGTTCGGCGCCGATGGCTTCGGCCGCACAGCCAAAGAGGGTCACACCGGTGGGGAGGGGAACATCATCGGCAAAGGTGCCGGTGGCGGGATCGTACGAGGTGACGGTCCCGAGAATATTGTTATCGGCGCCGCTTCGTCCGCCGACAAAGTAGATCTTTCCTTCCATGACAAAGGTCGACGGTTCGATATGCGAGCGAACAATGGGCATATTGGCCAACTGGGCCCATGTATCCGTAGACGGATCGTATACTTGTACATAGTTCACATCATGGTAGGCGCCGTCATGACCTTCCTGGCCACCGATTGTATAAATTTTGCCGGCCACGAAGGAGGAGGAGAAGTGACAACGCGGCAATGGGGTCGGTGCGGCATTCGTCCATCCCGCGGCAATATTGGTGAGATCGAGCACATAATGCGCCGTGTTACCCGTCTGACGGTCAGCCAGCAGGCCGCCAAAGGCATGGAGCTTGCGGCCCACACGGACGAGGGCATTGCCGCCCATCACGGCGGGAAGGACCGGACCCTGGCTCCAGACGTTGGTGGCCATATTGAAGATCTGCAGCTTATTGGAATTGGCGCCACCCACGTTTCCATCCAGGAAGCCGCCGGCCACATATACCGTCGAACCATCCACGGTGATGCCCGCGTGGGTCACCGGGAACGGCATGTCCGCCTGGTTGGTCCAGACATTCGTTGCCGGATTATACATCTCCACATGGGGTGTCGTTTCCAGATTCGAGCTATCGAAGCCCGAGAACACCCACATTTTATTGTCGTACATGATGCTGTACCCAACCCATTTCGGCGTATGGGAAGGCGCCACCGTCACCCAGGTACTACTGACCGTGTCGGCGATGACATTGAGATAGTCCCAGCTGGCCGTAAAGGGTGTTGCATTTACCGAAGTGGAAATAATGCCCACCGCCGTGGCCGCCGATCCGCGCAGCACATTCAGCAGGGCGCCGCTTACCGTAATGGGCGAACCCAGATTGACCTTCGTCCCGCCGTTGATCGCATACGCCGGCTGTACCGTCCCGGCTACCGGGTTGACAGACAGGTAAAGATCAATGGTCGATATACTGCTCAGACCTGCCGAAAGCGCATATTGATTGGTCACCGGCACATCGGTATTCTCTGTCACCACCTGGATGCCGCCGGCCCCGCCATTGGCATTGAGCGTGATCTTGAGATAATTGCTCTGATCACCCGTACCGACATAAATGCCCTGGGACTGGCCGCCCGCCGGCGTTTGATTGTTGAAGAAGGGCCCAAGCATCCGGCTATTCACCGTAAAGGGTACACCACTGCTGGTGTTGACCCCAAACTGGAAGGCATTTTCCTGGTTGTTCGTGGTTCCCAGCGCATCTTTGGCCGAAACGGCGACGACCGACAAGACACCGGCTGCGCCGCCTGCCACCAGGTTATTCGGATCGAAGGTTTTCAGATAATCATTCGCAGCCTGCTTATTGCTCATCAGTCCGGTGAAACCCAACCCAAAGAACCCGGTTCCGGGCTGGTTACTGAACATGGGATACAGCACAGGCATAAAGGTTCCGGTGCCATTCTTGGCGTCGATCGGGAAAAGATCGACATTGTCGTTGATGCCGTCATTGTCATCGTCCGGATCATTGAGGTCGGACACATGGTCCTGGTCAAAGTCCGGAGGCTTGCTCGAGGCCGAGCAGGGATTCGTGCCATTGGCGATCTCGTCGGCATTCGTATAGCCGTCATTATCGTCATCCTGGTTGTTATTCTGTCCTGTGCAGGTGACACCGTCCTGCGGCTCGAAAACCTGGATGGTATTGCTCTGGTAAACAGCAACCCAGAGGGTCCCCGGAAACGGACCGGTATCGCCCTGGGCGATGACATCGAGCGGCACCTGGCCGAAATTCGCGGCCAGCGGCGCATCCTGGATCAACTTGGTGCTCGCATTCTTGTTATTGATCGAGGTCGTTCCATCAGCCGACAGTTTGATCAACCACATATTGCCGCCATAGTCCACGGACAACAGGTTCCCTTTCATCGCATTGTTGAAATTGGAGGCCGTATATTCGGCCAGGCCGTTGGTGGAATTGGTAAAAGTCAGGAGCGAAGGCGAAGCACTGCTGCCCGGCATCAGGAAGTCGCCTTCCACCGCGTGGGCCGCAGCCACGGGCGGCCAATCCGCCGGCAGGGGATTGGCGCCGGTCTTACTCGTTCTGAATACCCCCGTCGTCCCATTATTGGTATATAACCCCGCGCCGTTGGGATTGGCCCGTATCGGGTCAGGGTGGCCGCCATAATAACTTCCCTTCACATAGGTGCCGATATTGCCGATAAAATGCAGGCCGTCGAGGTTGTCCACCTGGGCTTCGTTGATACCCGGCCCCGTAGAACCAGGCTCCCCGGTTACATAATTATTGGTCACATTGCCGCCCGGCCCCTCGTTTTCCGGGTAACCACCCCAGCCGGGGTTGGCGCCATTGTCGATGGTATAGATCCTTCCGGCTTTCCCGGGAGTCTTGGTGATCAGGATGTCATAGGCATTACGATAACCCGGAGAAAAGATCTGCACGGGCCCGCCCGGGACGATCCTGGCCATGTTCAGGCCGTCATTGCCGCCAAAAGGGTCGTTCACATCGGCGCTGCCCACATTACTGCGGGTAGGGTCGTCAACCGTCGGCAGATCGTATTTAAAAGCGGAATTGCCGCTCCCCTGCGTGGGAAGGGCGTTGACGGCATTCAGGTCGATAGACAGAATTGCGGCCGAAAGGGCATATTCGCAGGTATAGGCGAAATTGATCGAGGGCGAGCCGGCATTGGTGATCCCACCCACGCACAGCAGCAGGGTGTTCGTGGAGGCATCCAGCTGCATGCCGTTCACCGAGTGATTCTCCTCCGACCTGGGCAAACCCCGGATAAGATCCAGTTTTGTCCAGGCACTGCCGGTCCAGGTAAGCAGGGAAACGATACCCGAATTGGTATCCAGGTTCAGGTCGCCATCGGGCCCCCCGACGCGGCTGTCGCTCGAGCTTACATAGATCATCGGTTGCGCGGCGGTGCCGACTACCAGGATGCCGGTCACCTGCCGCGTAGTGACCGAAGGCGCCAGGCTGCCGTCGTCGTTATGATTGGGAATGCTGTTGATCAGGGTGACAGTTTCCGTTGCCGTTACCGAATAACTGTTAGTCCCGTTCTTCACCACCGTGAATATTTTGATGAAGCCGTTCGCCTGGGCCACGTATAATCGCCCGTCGGGCCCAAACTGCAGCGAGGTCGGGTTTGCCACGGTGGCGTTGCTCAACAGACTGTTGGTAAAGCTGATCTGGCTTCTCAGGCTTACAGGGAGAAAGGCCAGCATCAAGGCGATGAAGAGACCGTAAAGTCCCTTTCTACGGCGTAGAAGTTGTTCCATGCTTCGTGTTTTGAGACAGGAATCGAGGAAGGAATATTGAATGTCGGAAGGGAGATAGATAGGATTTTGGAGGTGGTGAGGTAGATGTGAACGGGAACTAAAAGTAAAAACTTAAATCCCGTCGTTATTGCCCAGTTTTGCCCAGGGAATAAAAAAGCCCCGACGGTAACTCGTCAGGGCCCTTCTCGATGCCGGATATAATTAAATTCCTTGTTCTTATTGTGGTGATACCTCATTGAGGTTAGACTTAGAGTTGCCGATCCTAACCTCGTCTACATACAATACACGTTTACTTTCGGGAGAATAGCTGGCCCAGCCGTTCCAGGTCCATTTGTAAATGCCAACCTTGAAATAAGGATAGTTCTCATCGTTAAATGAGTTGGGCCCATAGAGACTGAATATTTTCACCTTGTTCTTGTAGATCTCCAGGATGCCATCCGATTTGTAGGAGAACTTGATGTGAAATACAAAGTCATTCCATTTGCCCTTGTCCACCGGTCCCAGGTCGATATCCTTTTCACCGTCCTTCGTGTCATTGGTGTTGACCTTCGCCGCTGCCCATAGGATCTGCAGGGTGTACCGGTCATTTTGAATGCCGAGGGAAATGGGCGGTGAACGCCAGTTCTCACCAAGGTCCCAGTCAGGGATCTCATGCCATTGGGCAATCTTCTCTGCCATCGGGTCTTTGACAAAATCAGTCGGCAGATAGCTGCTGAAGCCATACCAGTTTTCCGCATCCGGCGGACTGTCCTGGTGGATCTCCGCGCGTACATAACCATTATAACTGGTTACGTCGCTCTTCGCAAATTCGAAGCGGGCGGAGGTCTTTCCTTTCCTCGCCGGGATCTCGCTGCTGATGGTAAGCGCCGTCGGCCGGCAGATCTCCTCGCTCCACTTGCTGAAGTCGGCGGTGCTTTCAAAAGCAGAGTAAAGCGTCAGATTCTGCCCGGTGTTGGTCGTGGTGCTGTCCGGCTTTACAATGCTCCCGGCGGCATCCGAATACTCCCACCAGTTAAAATTCCAGGCGGCAGAGTTCGCATAGATCCGGATGATTTGCTTGCCTGCGCTCAACTGCACCGTACTCGAGACCGTGGTGTACACCTGGCCGCTTGTAGTGCCCGGCAGGGTGACGTTGGCCAGTACGGTTCCATCGGGTTTTTGAACTTGTAACGTGCTTTTGGGTCCCGCAACCCTAAAGCTGATCGTGTGGCTTCCTGTTGTGTTTACATTAATGGTGTAGTCCATCCAATCTCCCACCGAAATGTAACCAACATCTTTTCCGCCTTCGCGGCAGTCCTCCACTTCAATACCGCTCATGGTGGTATAGTCCTCCGCCTCGATCCTTGTGGAGACCGAAGAGGTGGACGCGGTAGTTACATCTTTGACTGCTGAAGTGTTGGGATCTTGTGTGGTGGTGAGGTCTTGTTGTTTTGTACAGGCATTAACGAGCAGCATAAGCCCACATACGGGTAATACTGGATTCCATGTTTTCATTATTGGACGTTTTTTGAAATTGATATAATGTCGCCATTATATCCGGCTTTGCCGTCACTTAACTAAAAACATGCCATTAACCGCCGGAGCAAGGACAAATAAACAGCCTCAGAAGTTTTTCCCGTTATAAACCGTTAAATCACACCATAAATAAATTCCACTATATTTATAGAATGAGCTTGTCATCATCCCCTAACCTGGACACCAAACAACATTACCCTATATTGGACGGCCTGCGTGGCGTTGCCGCCGTGATGGTCGTTCTGATGCACACCAACGAAGTCTTCGACGACGGCAGTCGCTTCAAGCTGATGATCAACCACGCTTATCTTGCCGTCGATTTCTTCTTCGCCCTGTCGGGGTTTGTCGTCGCTTATGCCTATGACGATCGTTGGTCAAAGATGACCCAGTGGGAGTTTTATAAACGCCGCCTGGTGCGGTTGCAGCCGATGGTGGTCATTGGATCGGTGGTGGGGGCGCTGCTGTTCTATTTTCAGGCAAGCCCGATGTTTCCATTGGTGGCAGGCACCCCGGTTTGGAAGGTATTGCTGCTGATGATCATTGGCGCCACACTTCTGCCCGTTCCCGTCTCCATGGATATCCGCGGCTGGCAGGAGATGCATCCCCTCGACGGCCCCGCCTGGTCGCTGTTTTATGAGTATATCGCCAATATATTATACGCCACCCTCCTTCGCCGTTTTTCCAGGACCCTGCTGTCCGTCGTCGTTGTCCTGGCAGCCGCCCTGCTCGCGGGCTACCTGCTGTTCGGCAACGAGGGCGACCTGATCGGCGGCTGGTCCCTGACCGGCGACCAGCTGTTCATCGGCTTTACCCGCGTGCTCTACCCTTTTTGCGCGGGGGTCCTGCTTTGCCGTATCGGCAAGCTCATCCGGATACCGCATGCATTCGGCTGGTGCAGCCTCATCATGATCGTCGTGCTCAGCATCCCGAGGATCGGCGACGAACATTCCTTATGGATGAACGGGCTGTATGAGGCGGTCATCGTCATCGGGGTCTTCCCCGTCATCGTCTCCATGGGCGCGGGCGGCGTCATCCATCACCCCCGGTCCGCCCGCTTCTGTAAATTTCTCGGTGACATCTCCTATCCCTTATACATCAGCCATTATCCAATTATCTATACCTATACGGCATGGATCACCCGGAATAAGATCCCCTTCGGGCCAAAAGCATGGGTCGTCGGCGCCGGAGTCGTCGCCGCCAGCGTCACCCTCGCTTACGGCTATCTGCGCCTTTACGACGCACCCGTCCGGGAATGGCTGCGAAAAAAGGTGCTGGTCCGGTCTCGGGGATAACTCCCGTTTTCGGAATCTTAATTTTTCATTATTTTTAATCATGACCAGCTACCTGCATCCCCCCGCCGGCAACGGCGACGAGCATGCCCTGGAAGTCCTCTTCGCAGACGTCTTCCAACAGCATGAGCACAGGCTGTACACCCTCGCCCTCTGCCTGGTCAAATCCGAACAACACGTCAAAGACATCATCCAGGACGTGTTCCTCAAACTCTGGGAACACCGCCATCACCTGCAGGATATCCACAATATGGAAGCCTGGCTCTACCGCGTCATGGAGAACAAGGTCATCGACTTCCTCCGCAAGGCCGCCGCCGACAACCGGCTGAAAGAAGCCATTTGGAACAATATCTCCCAGGCCCGCAACGAGACGGATGAATGGCTCGAAGCAAAAGAATACAACCGGATCATCCAGCAGGCCATCGACCACCTGCCGCCCCAGCGCCGCCGCATCTACTGCCTCCACAAGAAAGAAGGCCTCGACCACGCCCGCATCGCCGAAGAGCTGTCCATCTCCCGCCATACCGTCAAAAACCAGCTCTCCGCAGCCCTCCAGTCCATCCGCAACTTCGTCGCCCGAAACGCCAGGTTCTTCTTCCTGTAAAAAAAATTTTCCCACCCGATAGGAATACCTCTTCGCAGCTTCGTCATTCCTTATAGTGGAAGAAAGAGTACGATACCTTTTCCGGCAATATCTCGAGAATAAATGCTCCCGCCAGGAGCTGGAAGAGCTTTTTTCCTATGTCCGCGCCTCCACTCACGACGAGACACTCAGAAGCCTGATCAAACAGGTATACGCGGAGACGCCATCCACCCCGGCCATACAAACCTATGTAAATGAGCATGGAACGCTCGTCCTCAACGAAAAGGCCAAGGTCCCGGCAAAAATTCCGCAACCCCGCAACCGAACCCGCAGACCGCTGGTGGTCGCCACCCTCCTGCTGGTGATCGCCGCCACCCCCGTCCTCTGGCTGGGCAGGTTCAAACACCACCCGGTAGCGGTCCTCACCGCCACCGTCAAAAAAAAGACAACGGAAGCCTCGGAATACAAATACCTGCTCCTGCCCGACAGTACCCAGGTGTGGCTCAACGCGTCCAGCACCCTGGAATTCCCCGAACATTTCACAAAGAACAAAAGAGAGGTCACCCTCTCCGGCGAAGCCTACTTCGACGTCCGGCACGCCGACCAGGTCCCCTTTGTGATCCACACCGGGAACATCGCCACCACCGTGCTGGGTACCTCCTTTAATATAAAGGCCTATCCCGACCGCCAGCACATCATCGTCTCGGTGAGCACCGGAAAAGTAAAGGTCAGCTATAACAATATACCCCTGGCGACCCTTGTCAAAGGCCAGCAGATAAAGGTCAACAGCCGGTTCAATACCGTCGAGGAAAAAAAGATCGCGCCGGCTGAGGTGGCCGCATGGCAACAGGGCAAAATGTCCTACGACGACGAGGCAATGGAGGATATCATCGCCGACCTCGAAAGGCTGTACAATGTAAAGATCGCGATCCGTAACGAGGCAATAAAGACGCTCAAGGTGTCGACTTCCTTCAGACGGGAAATAGGGATCGAACAGGCCTTGCAGGTATTGTGCAAACTGACGGACACGATGCTCCGGCAATCCGACGGCTGGTATATCATCCAATAAAACCAAACTCAACAAAATATGCTTATGCGTGCATTTTTCCTGGGTATGTTGCTCCTTTCAGGCGGATTACTGTTGGCGAGGGATAGCCGCGGCCAGGATCTGAATAAAATGACCGTGTCCATACAACTGAAAAACGTCTCTCTCAAACAGGCATTACGCCGGGTCGAGGCGCTTACCAGCCTGCCTTTTACCTACAAGACGAGCGACATCGCAGCCTATAAGGATGTCAGCTGCGAGGGCACCGATATCTCCGTCGCCCGCGCGCTGGATATGCTGCTGCTCAACACCGGCCTGGGATACGAACAGGTGAACAGCAATATCATCATCAAAAAGGTCAGGACTGCCCCAAAGCCCGAAGTGCAAGGCCCCACCCCATTCGACGGCGGCGTCAAAGGCAGGGTGACGAACGATAAAGGGGAACCCGTGCCGGGCGCGACGATTACCATCCAGGGCCCCAACAGGGCCGTCGCCGCGGACAACAACGGCATGTTCACGATCACGGGCCTGAAGGCCGGCAGCTATAAAGTAAGGATCTCCGCGGTCGGCTATGAAGCAACGGTGAAAGACATCGCCATCCGCGACAACGAAGTCGGCAACCTTGACTTCGTCCTCAAGGAAGGCAGCGGCAAGATGGACGAGGTCGTCGTCACCGCCCTCGGCATCACCCGGAAGCAACGATCCGTAGGCTACTCCACCCAACAGATCAGCGGCGCCAGTCTTACCGTCGCCAAAGAGCAAAACGTCCTGGGTTCCCTGGGCGGGAAGATCGCCGGCGTACAGGTCTCCGGGTCCTCATCAGCCAGCATGGGCGGAACACAAAAAATCCAGATCCGCGGTGTCAACTCCGTCACCGGTGACGGGGAGCCCCTGGTCGTCGTTGACAATATCCCCATCACCAACACCAACTACGCCGACAAGAACGGCCGGGACTACGGTAACCTGGCACAGGATATCAACCCCGAAGACATCGAGTCCGTAAACGTCCTGAAAGGACCGGCGGCATCCGCCCTCTATGGCCTGCGGGGACAGTTTGGCGTCATCCTGATCACCACAAAAAAAGGCAGTAAGAACAGCAAGCCGACCGTGACCTTCAGTTCCGCCGCCTCGGTAGAAAAAGCAGGCAATTTTATGCCCCTGCAAAATATTTATGGCGCCGGCTCCACGCTCAACTTCGAAACCGTCACCATCAATGGCGTCGACACCAAATATGTCGATGGCACCTGGGACGAAAGCTGGGGCCCGAAAATGGACGGCACCCCGGTACGGCAACAGTATAGCTTTTACCGGGCAGACCCGGACTTCGGCAAGGCGACCCCCTTTGTGCCGCATCCCAACAACATCAAAGAGTATTTTGTCACCGGGCGCACCCTGAACAACAGCGTGTCGATGACGGGCGGCGGCCAGAACACCACCTTCCGGCTCTCGTACAACAATACCGACATCAAAGGCATCGAACCGAATACCTACCTCAAAAGAAATAATCTCTCCTTCAGCGGATCGCTGAACATCACGCCCACCCTGGTGGCGACCACCGATCTGAACTATGCGCAGAACAAAGGGCAACGCCCTTCACAGGGGTATCAGGCCCTGGGGTCCCGCAACATGTACCAGTGGTTTGAACGAAACCTGGATATGCAGAAGCTGAAGCAGTATAAATATCCGGATGGCACTTTTTACCAATGGAATGTAAATGATCCCAATTCGGAGGGCGTATACGATGATGCGACACCCATCGACTGGAACAACCCCTACTTCGACGCCTATGAGAATCCGGCCCATGACTCGCGCGACCGGTTCTTTGGAGACGTCGGACTCCGCTGGACCCCCTTGTCCGGCCTGTCGGTCAGCGGTTTCGTAAGACAAGACGGCTTTACCCAAAACCTGGATGGCCGTAATGCACCTGGGGGAAGGGGCACCCCGGCATTCTGGATCGGCAAATACCAGTCAAAAGAAATGAACTATGAGTTCCTCGCCCAATACAACAAGGGATTCGGTGACTTCTCCCTGAACGCCAACCTCGGCGGCAATATCCTTACCCAGCGGTATGATTATCTTCAGGAAGAGACGTCGGGCGGTTTCGTCACCCCCGGGTTTTATAATATCGCCAACTCCCTGGAACGACCCGCCGTGGTCAACTACGAACGAAGAAAAGAGGTCAGAAGCGCCTACGGGTCGGCAACGCTCGGGTATAAGAATACCTATTTCCTGGATGCCAGCCTGCGGAATGATATCTCCTCCACGCTGCCGCAAAACAACAACTCATATCTGTATCCCTCCGTATCCGCCAGCGTCGTATTCAGCGAACTGCTGCGATGGCAGCCCTTATCCTTTGCAAAGGCCCGCCTCAGCTTTGCACAGGCCGGCGCGGACATCGCCCCTTACCTGACCACCGGCTACTATAACCTGGGCCAGCCCTATGGCAGCACCTTCCCCATGGATGTGCCGGATACCCTGAACAATCCCAATCTGAAGCCTTCACTCGGTACCTCCTACGAGGCCGGCCTCGATCTGAAATTCTTCCAGAACCGCCTGAATCTAAGCGCCACCCTCTACCGCCAAAACAACAAGAATGCCGTCCTGCCCCTCGATGTGTCGGGAACCAGCGGTTATACGACCTCTGTCATCAATGCCGGAAACATCGAAAACCATGGCATCGAACTGACGGTCGGCGGCACCCCCGTGCTTACGAAGCATTTCAGCTGGACCAGCACTTTCAATGTCAGTCACAACACGAGCAAGATCATTTCATTGTATCCCGGACTTCACTCCTACCAACTGGACTACAACCGCTACGCCAGCGTGGACATGTTCCTCCTGGCAAATGAAGGCGAGGCCTTCGGCACCATCGTGGGCAACGGCTATCAACGGGACCCCAAAACAGGGCAGATCCTGCTCGACGGCAGCAACCTGCCGATGTACGAGTCGGGCCACAAGCTGGGCAACGTGCTGCCGAAGTATACCGGCGGCTGGGTGAACACGATCACCTGCATGAACTTCGACCTGTCGGCGACCATCGATTTCCAAAGCGGCGGCAAATTCCTCAGCTGGACAAAGATGCTGGCCGTAAAGAGCGGCCAGGCGGCCGAGACAGCGGCAACCAATGATAAAGGCAAGAATGTCCGGGACGATCCGGCCACCGGCGGAGGCGTTAAGATCTCGGGCATCTCTTCGGTCACCGGAAAGCCCGTCACGGCCTACGTGGCGGCAAGGGCCTACTACCGGAATGTGCTTGGCTCCAAGATCTACGATCCCTGGACAGAGGACGCCAGCTATATCCGCCTGCGGGAAGCAAGACTGGGATATACCTTCTCAAAAACTGCCATTCCCTCCTTCCCCTTCCAAAGCCTGAACATCGCGTTCATCGCCCGTAATCCCTGGATGATCTGGCAGAAAGCGCCGAAGGGCGTCAACCCCGCCGAACTGGCTACCGGCTCGTCCTCGCTCAACTGGCTGGAGACCGGTCAGCTGGCCACAGCCCGCTCCTACGGCCTAAACCTGACTATCTCCTTTTAAAAACCACTACCATGCAAACAAAATTCGTCATCATAGCAGCATTGATAGCATCGGTAGCTGCACCGGGATGTAAAAAATTCGCCGCCGGTATCAACGTCAGTCCCAATAGCCCTACCGCCGCCTCCAATACCCAGTTGCTCACCTCCGCCATCAGCTATATGCCCGTCGTCATCGAAGGCATCTCCGGGGCGATGTACACGCAGCAATGGGCGGAGAAACCCTATACCGACGACTCCCGGTATATTACCGTCAACTTCGATTTCTCCGGCATCTATGCCGGCCCGCTGGAAAACCTCCAGACGATACTCGCCAACAAGACCTTTAATAGTAACGAGGGCTCAAAAAACAACCAGCTGGCTGCCGCCCGGATCTTACGGGCCTGGTTCTTCTGGCAGATGACGGACCGCTGGGGCGATATCCCCTATTCGGACGCGCTGAAGGGCAACGGAAATCTCGCGCCCAAATACGACGCACAGAAGGATATTTATGCCGGTCTGCTGAAAGAATTGAAAGAAGCCGCCGCGCAGATAGACGACGGCGCCGGTGTGGGCGGTGATCTGCTGTACGGCGGGGACATGGGGCAATGGAAAAAATTCGCCAATTCCCTGCGGGCGCTGATGGCGCTGCGCCTCTCGAAGATCGATCCGGCCACCGGCAAGACGGAGTTTGCGGATGCAATAGCAGGCGGCGTTTTTACGGATAACAGCGACAATGCCGTCTATGTCCACCTGGCCGACCCCGTCAACCAAAACTACTGGTACTATGTCGCGGATGTCCAGAACCGGCAGTGGTACTGGATCAGCCAGACGCTAACCGATTATATGAACCCCCTCCAGGACCCACGCCTGCCCATATTCGCAGATCCCGCCTCCTCGACTGGCGCCTACGCGGGTGTGCCCTACGGCCTGGACGGTGACGCCATCGCCAAGGTCTCCACATCCAAGGTCTCCTGGATGGGCGAACATGTCCGGGCCCAGAACGCCCCCTGTTTTATCTCCACCTATGCCGAACTCCTGCTCGCACAGGCCGAGGCCGATAAACTGGGCTGGCTGCCCGGCGGCGACGGCGATGCGGCGCTGAAATACAAGGCCGCCATCGAAGCCTCCGTCCGTCAATGGGTGCGGAACAGCTTTAAAGGCGGCGTGGTGGATGACGTGGAAAAGACCTCCTACGATCCTGCCGACGAAGGCGACACCACGGGTCTCGGCGCCTACCTGGCCCGGCCGGAAATCGCCTACGATCCCGCAAATGCCCTCAAACAGATCGCCTACCAGCGATGGGTCCACCTTTATATGAACGGCTATGAAGCTTGGGCGGAATGGCGACGTACGGGTTACCCTGTGCTCACCCCGGCACCCAACAATAACAATATTCCCATTCCCAGGAGACAGGGATATCCCAGCAGCGAACCGAACATCAACACCAACAATTACAAGGCCGCCGTACAGGCGCAAGCCGGTTTTGGCGGGAAAGATGATCTCAACGGCCGCGTGTGGTGGGATAAACCATAACCACAAAAAAAATGCCCCCGGAATGCCGGGGGTTTTTTTTATTCTTTTGGATTGGGTTGCCCCTTGCCCGTGGTGATCAGGCTATACAAGCTTTGCTGGACATATTTTGTCCATGCACCTTCGCAAATCTCATAACATTCATATTCCGGAACCAACCCCAGATGGGTAAAGGCAAGTTGTGTTTTGGCACCCTTTTTAGAGATCTCAAAAATGACTTTCGTATCCAGCCACTCCCTTTTGTCTTTTGTAAACTTGAAATAGTTGTCCAGCACCAGCCATACCACTTTCTGACCGGGAACAACCTCGATCAGTCTCATTTTGCAGGAATGTACGTCCCTGTAGTGGTAGTCGAACTCGTCATTAACCTGCCCGGTGGGGCCTTTTATTTCTTCCGACCACCAACCCCGGGGATCGGTGACGCCATTAAAGACTTCCGTTGGTGATTGGTCTACCAGGATGGTGGTAGTAAAATCCGCATTTTTCATGTTTTCGATTATTGTTTAATAGCCACAAAGCTAATGTCCGGCCGGGCGGCGGGACCTATCGAAAATGGAGAATTTCAAGGCCGCTACTCAGCGCCGGAATTCCATCCGGCTGAAGTTGAACCCTCCTTTCTCCACCACCACCCTCAGCCGGCACTCTCCCTTGCGCAAGCGGATGTTCTTTATTTCGAAATTCCGCCAGCTGGCAGGCCCTCCCGTATTGCCAACCGCAACCGGCGCCGCCAACGGCCGGCCATCGCACATTACCGTGAATCGGCTGCTGTCGGAACCCGTGGCCATGGTAAAGACAAGCGTATAAACGCCCGGCTCGACAACATCGACCGTATATTGCAACCATTCCCCATCCTCCGTATCGAACACATAATAATCCCCGGCATCACCCGCCGCGATATCCACTCCGTCATTCCGATACATCCACCCCCGGTTACCCGCGGACGGCTGCGGTGGCGACGCATATTGATAGCGGGCGGTGTCATTGTCCTGATAGGCATACCCGCACCGGCCCAGGTCATAGTCAACCGCTTTAATACTCGCTCCATTGCCGATCCGATGCGGAACAAACGGCAGCGTCGATACCGAGCCCACCTGGCGGAACATCGCGTCCGTCACATCCTTATGATAAACATTGCGGCCGATCCGGATATTCTCCAGCCATTCCTTCAGCGCGACCCGGGCTTCTTCCGCGCCCGGCTTGCGGCCATTCTTCAGCCAGTAGTCCAGCAGCATCTGGTAGGAAGGCGAGGCGCGGATCTCCAACGGGTTGTTGATCCCCATCTTTTTCTGCTGCCACCAGCACCAGCCGATGTTGTAGGATTCAACAAGGCCGATGGCTTCGGTAAACCAGGTATTGGAATTCTCGCCGGATTCGCCGAGCCAGAGCGGCATCTGATATTTATCCTGCAGGTCGAGATATTTCCGGATACTGGCGGCCGTATTGAAGTTGCCGTATTTATGAAAGCTGACAACCATATTACTGTCCCAAAGCGGGAAGATCCCATTGTAGTTGTTGCCGAAACCATTGCCTTCGATGATGATCAGATGCGCGGGATCCACTTCCCGGATAGCGGCAGAAATCTCCATCATGAGCTGCCGCAAAGGCTGGTTGCCCGTTTCCCGCGTGCCGCGGATATCTTTGGGGTCTTCGAAGCCCCAGTTGGGCTCGTTGAGGATATCATACCCGCCGATTGCCGGATCCCCGGCGTACCGTTGGGCCAGCTTTCGCCACAAGGCGACGGTCTTCTCCCGGCAGGCGGAACTCTGCCACAAAGACGGCTTGTCCGGATCGCGGTCGGAAATGTTGAGGTCATTGCCCTGCCCGCCGGGCGCGGCATGAAGATCGAGGATCAGGTACAGGTGATCGGCTCTGCACCAGGCGAGCAGGCTGTCGGTGAGCTCGAACCCTTTTTGCAGCCAGGTATTTTTACCGGCTACCGGCTCCTCATCCACCGAAAGCGTATACAGCCGGTAATGCATGGGCAGCCTTATCGAATTGAAGCCCCAGGCGGCAAGGGAATCGATGTCGGCCTTCGTCGTGTGATTTTTCAGCCAACCGTCGTAAAACCGGGCGGCCTGCTGCTCACCCACGAGATCGGCGATCTTCTGCCGGATCCGGAATTGCGGCCCGAGTCCGCTCAACCGGAACATATAGCTTTCCTGGAGCATCCATCCGCCAAGACCCATGCCCCGCAGGATGACCGAACGCTCGTTGCCGTCGACGATCAGCTTACCCCTGGCGGTCAATATCCCGCTCAGCGGCTGTACGTCCGCGCCGGCCGCCGCCATCGGCTGAGCCCCCAACCGAACCATCATAAACAACAAAATGACACTGAAACCAAAAATTCGTTTTCTCACGATTGATTGCTTTTTATTTTTGAACCTACGGAACTCAGGAAATCGGCGAGCGAAACCTCCCCTGCCAGGTCGAGTTTCTTCCGCAGCCGGTATCTGCTGCTTTCCACGCCCCTGGTGGAAAGGTTCAGGAGATCGGCGATGGCTTTCGTGGAAAGGTTTAGCCGGAGATAGGCACAGAGCTTGAGATCCGTCGGCGTCAGCAGCGGAAACGTCTCCTTCAGGGTCTTGAGGAAGTCGTTGTTGGCCTTGTCGAAGTATACCGAAAACCGCTGCCAGTCGTCCGCCACTTCGAGCTCGTCGTTGATGATCTTGATGATCCGCCGGATATTCTTTGCCCGGCGATCCGGCTCCGCCTCCTCCTGCGCTTTTATTATTTCGTCCTTGATCTTATTGAGCAACTCTCTTTTTTGCAGGAGGTTCATGGTATTGGAGGCCAGCTGCGCCTCGTTGTGCTCAGCCTCCGCCTCCAGCCGGATATTCTCCAGCCGGATGATCTCCTTTTCATTTTTCTCGATCTCGAGCTGATGGAGGTACTGCAGACGCCGCTGCTCTTCACCGAATTTTTCGCGCTGCTTTCGGAGCCGGTCGGCATGTTGCACCAGATATTTCTTCTGCTGCCGCTTATAGAAATAGTACACGCCCCAAATAACGGCAAGCACATAGACCACCCAGGCAAGATAGGAATTGTACCAGGGCGGGGAGATGGTAAACGTAAACTGACTGACGGCGGAAGTAAATCCCGAACTGTTCCTCGCGACACATTCGAAAACATAATCTCCGGCCGGCAGGTTGGTGAAGGTGCGTTCGGTTCTTTTTGACCAGGGCGTCCACTCTTTTTCGTATCCCCCCAGGCGACAGCTGTATTCCACCGTCGTACTGAAATAGGGCGTGGAGAATTCAAAATGGATGGAGTTCCATTTATGCCCGATCCTCTTGCCGAAGACATAATTATCGGCCGGATTCCAGCCGTTGTCAAAAAGATATCCTCCAAACAGGACGCTGTCCTTTTTGTAAGTCACCGTGATCGACCGGAGCAATACCTTCATCCGGTGACTGGTTGTCCTGTACCGGTCATAATCGAGATGGTAAAAGCCGACCTCCCCCGCCAGCAGCACATTATCTTTGTTGATCGGATAAATGAATTCTTCGTCGTTACCCAGCACCAGGTTATTCAGTTCGGGAAACCAGGTCATGACGGGGTTACCGGGTGAGGACATGTCGATCACGCCGGGTTTTTTTTCCGCGATGAACCAGATATTACCCTGCGCATCTTCCCGCAGATAGGAAATGGGCAGCGAGCCGAATAATGCTGAAAAAAAGGCCGACGGTTTGAAATCCCGGGTGACGGGGTCGTATTCGAATATCCCGTTCCCCGTGACCAGTACGATCTTCCCACGGATCATGAACAAATGGTTGTGACCGGAAGACAGGATATGATGGATGTCCTTATAATGCTTGCTGACCGGTGCGCCGGTGTCGTTGAAGCTGATCTTGTACAAACCCTGATAAGGATGCGCCACCCAGATATCACTGTCTTTTACAACGATGTTTTTGGCCGACTCAAAGGAGGTATGTAGCCGGGGGTTGACAAATTTATTACCCGGATAGGTATAGATGTTGACGCCATTATAGGCTCCTCCGATGATGCGGGGACAGGGTTGTTGGGAGGTCAGGGGCTGAAAGGACCAAAAGCCCGTGGACAGGTCAAGCGGGACACAGCTGTCCTTTTCGACAATATAAGCGCCGTCATTCCGGCCCATCAGCAGCTGACCGTTGACGACCGATAGCCCCCAGATGATGCCGTTGCCGTTCGGCACCGGGATGAAGCTGCCTGCAATCTTACCCAGATGGTAGTCCGGGGGGATCGCTACATTGTACAATCCGATACCCGTGCCGATATATAACCGGTCATGATACACGGCGGCGGAATAGCCGGGGCTCTTGTTCGCGTTGTCGGGGGTGATATGGGAGATCGGGCTGTTGAAGATCACGAGGTCGATCCCGTTGTTCAGGGCCAGCCACAGATTTTTTTCCTTGTCTGCATACACGTTATTGATGGTATTGGACTGCAGGCCCTGCAACTTGGTCACATGCTGTACGATCTCCCCACGGGTATTGATGATATAATATCCCCCCAGGCGGGTCGCGATGGCGATCAGCGTCGTGTCGATCGCACAGGAATAATGGATGAAATCCCGGATAATGGCCGCTATCGCCGGAGTTTCCCATTTTGTGACGGTCCCTTTATCGATAAGGAAGACACCCGCCTTTACCGTAGTCAGGAAGATCTTGTCCGTACCAAAGCCGGTAAGGCTTCTTACAGCTACTTTATCTTTTGAAAAATTGTCCTTTGTCGCCAGCGGCTGCCAGGCGCCGTTGATAAAGCACATCAGGCCGTGATCGTACTCCTGGGCAATCAACAGGTCCCGGCAGGCGCCGAGAAAAGACCAGTTGATGCTTCTGAAGGCGGTGATCTTGCCGTCATGGAACCGGAATATCCTTTTATTGGACTGAAAGAAGATGTCATGCCGGAAGCGCACGACATGCCACACATCCGTAAAGTCCGTTTCACCGGGAGGTATCAGCTGCCGCAACGACTGATAGGTGAGAACGCCTTTCGCGTCAAAATAGAAATAGCCGATCTCCTGCTGACCGCCGACGAATATTCGGTTGCTGTCTACGACAAGGGACCGGACGATGCTCCGGTTGGGCAGCGCATAGGTGTGCCAGTACGTGCCGTCAAAAACGAGAAGACCATCGTCGTTGGCAAAATAAAGCAGGCCACGGGGGTCTTGTTCGATGCCTCTGTTCTGGTTACCCGATTGGTACACCTTCTTGGAGAAATTGATGATCTCTGGGATCAGTACGCCGTTCTGTGCCAGTACGGAACAAACGGATAGTAACAGGGATGATATGACAAGTAATGTTCTCATGCCGGCAAATGGCACAAAAATAATATATTAATCTATGGGTATATCGCAATCTTATGGGTCCGCAACGGGTAAGGGATAGTTTTTGATCCCGCGCCATTGTTGAGGATGATCGTTTTCGAGGTGACCAACGGCATATGACAGTCGATGCAGGTGGTGCTGGTCAGGTTGAAATCCCTTTTTCGCTGCTCCGTCTCTTTCATGATAGCAACGGCATGAGCGGACCCCTGATGACAATTGACGCATTGCGCGACAGCCACTGCCACCACCCCACCATCGTTATGAACCGAATGGCAGGTGAAGCAGGTGAGCTCCGATCCCTTAAAGCACTTGCTTAGCCGAAGCATCTGAAGCTGCTGGCCATGCACGTCGGGTTCGGCGACGGGCTCACCAAAACCGGGATAATAAAAATGGGCCAGGGTATCCCCGGGAACAAAACCAAAAATGCTTCGCCGGGCCTCGCGGTCATTCCCGGAATGGCACGTGGAGCACAGGTCCAGCTTCTGTTGACGGGTAAGCGTGCTGATCCGCGTGATAAAAGTTGCCGCTTCGACGGTGGGGTTCTCCTGGTGAAACCGCACATGCTCCAGCGCAGGGCCATGACACCGTTCGCAGTCGATGCCATAAATAATGCTGCCGGAGTCCAGTACCTCATTGACGGCCAGCGGCGCCGATTGTTCAAAATCCCTTTTAACATAGGAGGCATGACATTCAAAGCATCGGCTGGTGATCGCGCGGTCGAAACGCGCATGGGAAGCCGGGAATCCCGGACTGTTGACCCAGGCGGAAAGCGGGTTGAACCAGGTAAGCGGCAATTGATACAGCCTGCCTGCTTTCCAATAGCCATAGGTCTGGGCGTGTACGTCCGACCCAAAGGCGATATCGAATTTCCCGGCCCGGCCGCCCGGCGCCAGCCGCTGATAAAGCGAATGGTTCCGTTCCTCGATCCGCAGCCGGGTCGAATCAAGAAAAAAGACCGGCCCTTCCGCACCACCGGTCATCCTCTTCAGCGAACCAGCCTCAACCGGTGACGAGGTTTTGAAATGATTGTTGTGGGAATAGGAATTGACAACGGCTTGATGACAGCTGACACAAGCCTGCGATCCTGCATATTGCGGGCCACGAAAGTCGTTGCTGCCCCCGGTGCTTCCGTGGAAGCACCGGGAGAAAAATACGACAAGGACAGCAACGACACCAGTGAGATAAGCAACCTTACGATACCGCATTACCATTATTTTGTCCCACCCCATTCCTTGCTTTGCAGCAACTTGGTATTGTTCAGCTCACCCTGGGGTATCGGGAAAATTTCGTGGCGGCCGGTGACGAAGCCCTTTGAAGCAAGGACGGTGCCGGCCTTGCCCCAACGGACCAGATCGGGCCAGCGAAGGCCTTCGCCCGCAAATTCCAGTCTTCTTTCTTTTTCCAGCGCATCCTGGGTAAGGGCAATCGCTCCAAGCCCCACACGGGCGCGAACGGCATTAAACAGATTGTACGCCCGACTGGCCGGAGCCACCGACTGGCCCGAGTTCATCAGCGCTTCGGCTTCCATCAGGTAGGTATCGGCAAGCCGGATCTCATATTCATCCTGTCCGAAGTTGAGCTCGGGTGTCGCCGCTGCCTTATCGGAAACGCGGCCGATGTATTTACCGAGGAAGTAGCCGGTGTTGTTATTGCCGGCGGTATATGTAGCGGCGCCCGCGCTCTTCAGACTGTCCAGGTTGGCAATCGTCGTATTGTAGCGGGGATCGCCATACATCACCTTCTGCGCAAAGTCCTTGGTAAAGACCAGGAAGCTATAGCCGGAGAAATAATCCGGCGCGGTTCCGTTCTTTTGCGAATAGCCGCGGGGCCCCGTCGTAATACAGATCAGGTTGCCGTCACTCGCGCCTGCATCGCCCCAGCCGCCGTTGGAGATGGCGGAGTGTACAAATTCCACCACGGCCTCGGAGTTGAATTTGTTCTTCGAGAGCCAGAGGTCGCCGTAGTTGGCCAGCAGCTTGTAACCATATTTAGAGGAAAAGGTCGTTCCGCTCATCGTCCCGTTGACATCGGCAAGCATCTGCGCGGCCTGGTCCCACTTCTTTTCATAGAGGTACATTTTGCCGAGCATGGCCTTGGCGCTGCCCTGGGTAAGCCTTCCCCCTTCCGATTTTACATTGGTGAGCGTAGTGGGCAGGTTGGGAATGGCGGCCAGCAGGTCATTTTCCGCATAGGCCCATACAGCCGCGGGATCGGCCTGTACGACATCGTAGAGACTGTCGACGGGAAGAGTTCCCGTCAGCAGGGGAACGTTCTTGAAGAAGTTCACCAGGTCGAAGTAAAAGGCGCCGCGCATGGCCCTGGTCTCGGCAATATAGCGGGCCTTGGTATTGGCGTCGAGCTTGCATCCGTCGATCTGTTCAAGAAGGACGTTGGCCCGGTAGATGCCGCTGTAGCTCCTGCTCCACAGATAGCTTTCCGGACCGGACTGAGCGCTGTAGGTATAGAGCTGCATCATCTGCAGGTCGTTGATGTCGGTCGGGCTGCCGCCGCCGGCCATTTGATCGTCGCTGCCCACATCGAAGATGGATAACTTGTCGTACAGCCCGCCGGTTTGGAAACCAAAGCGGTCATAGATGGACACCAGCGCGTTGTAAGCGTCGCCGGGAGTTTTATAATAGGAATCGAGCGTGATGCGCCCCTGTCGGTTCACGTTCAGTTCTCTCTTGCAGGCCCCCAGCAATTGGGTTCCCAGGGCGATCACTGCAATGTATACCAGGTTCTTTTTCATATAACGATATATTTGACTTATAGAGGGAGTGATGATTAAAATCCAACATTGACACCTACCAACAGCGAACGGGCCGGAACATACGCGCCGCGGTCGATCCCATACTGGGCGCCGCCGCCGGCATCCGGGCTCACCCCGAGTTCAGGGTCGAATCCCGAGTACCTGGTGATCGTGAAAAGATTTTCCACGAGCGCATATACCCGAAGACGCTGGCAGCCCCATCGGTTCAGCATGCTCTTCGGCAGGTTGTATCCCACCTGGACCGTGCGCAGCTTGAAGTAGTCGCCGTTCTCCAGGTAAAGCGACGTCATCTTGGAGTAGTTCTGGTTGGGATCGCCATCGACGATCCGGGGCAGGTTGGTATTGGTATGGCCCGGTGTCCAGGCATTCTGATATTTCGCGAGATAGTTGGCCGTACCGATGTCCAGCCTGCGCAGTCCCTGGAAGACCTTGTTACCGCCGGAACCTCCGCCGAACATCGTAAAGTCGAATTGCTTATAGGCCAGGTTGATGGTCAGACCGAAACTGACGGTCGGGTTCGGGTTGCCGAGATACGTCCGGTCATTGCCGTCGATGATATTATCGTTCTGCAGATTGGCAAATTTGAGATCGCCGGGCTTGGCCTTGGGCTGCAGTTTGGTGGCCTTGTCGGAACCGACATAAGAGTCGATGTCCGCCTGATTCTGGAAGATGCCCAGTATCTTGTAGCCGAAGTACCGCTGATATGGTTGATTCAACGTGCTGCGCGTGATATTGCCCAGGGTCTGGAAGCTCGCGCTGTTGTCTTCGAAGAAGGTCGTCCCGGGAAGGATCCTGGTGACCTTGTTCTGATAGAAGGAGATGTTCCCGTTGACCCCAAGCGTGATCTCACCCAGCTTTTTCCGGTAGCCGGCTTCGAATTCGATCCCCTTGTTCTCGAGGTCGTCGAAGTTTTGCGCAAAGCTGCCGTAACCGGCATAGGCGGGGATCGCCGGCGTCTGAAGGATACCCGTGGTCTTCTTCTTGTAGATGTCGACCGTAAAGGTCAGGGTTTTGAAGAGCACGGCGTCCAGACCGATGTCCAGCTGAGAGGTCTGTTCCCATTTCAGATCCGGGTTGGCCGGTGCGTTGGGACTATAACCGATATGCAGGGTATCGCCGAACTGATAGTTCCGCTGACCGCCCGAGCCTACCGTCGGGATATACGCGAAATCGCCGATCCCGTCATTACCCGTCACCCCATAGCTGCCGCGGACCTTCAGGGTATTGATCACGTTTGATGCCGGGAAGAAGTTTTCAAGCGTTGGCACCCAGCCCACGGACACCGAAGGAAAGTAACCGAATTTATTGTTCGTCCCAAACCGCGAACTGCCATCCCGCCGGATCAGGGCCGTCAGCAGGTATTTTTCGCCGAAGTTGTATTGCACCCGTGAAAACAGGGAGTTGATGCGGTGGTCGGTGCCATCGCTGGCCGTGCTGTTCTGACGGTCGGTCGGCAGCACTCCATTGATAAAGGACGCGTTGTCAAAATTGGTGGCGACGACATTATTATAGACAACCGTCGAACCACGGGCATTCCCGTCCTTGTATTCGCCCCACCCGCCGAGCAGGGTGACGTTGTGACGGCCAAAGCCGCGGTTATAAGAAACAGTATTTTCTACGTTCCAGTTGATGGTCCAGTTCTGGTTACGCGACAGGGAGGTCGGCCCGATCGACGTGGACGTATTATAGAATACGCTGGGGGTAAAGTTCTCCGAACCATAGAACGCCATCTTCGTTCCCAGGCTCGAATGGATGACCAGGCCCTTGACGGGAGAGAGGTCGATATAGGCATTGCCGACGAGGTTGTTGTCCCAGCTATAATTGCCGCGACGATTCTGTATCGAAGCCAGCGGGTTTTTCATTTCCTGGCCGACATACGGCGAGATCCCGTAGTAGTAACCCCGAGGCGACCGCGTGGCGGCAGCTACCTGCTGCGGCGTCTGCGCGACAAATTGCTTTTGCCCGATCGAGTCATAGACGATTGCCGGAGTGATCGGATCGAGGTTCAGCGCCGAACTGATCACCCCGCCATACTCACGGTTGATCTCGCCGGGCCCCCTCGTCTTGCCGTGTTCAAAGCCGAGGTTCTCCCCAAAGCTGATCCACTTCGCCGGCCGGAAGTTGGTGTTGATCCGGTAGTTCATCCGGGTGTAGCGGGACACCGGTGTCGCGATCTGACCCTGAATGTCGGTATACCCGAAGGAGGTGAAATAGGTGCTCTTCTCATTGCCGCCGCTGATGCTCAGCTCATGGTTCATCTTGGGCGCCTTGTAGTTGAAGATCGTCTTCTGCCAATCCGTACCCTTTCCAAAGGAATTGGGATCGGCGAAAGGCGCCGCATTGCCCGCCGCGGTTGCCGCCTGATTGCGCATCGTGGCATACTGCGTGGCGTCCATCAGGTGCAGCTTTTTGGCAGGCTCCTGCCAGCCATAATAGCCGTTGTAACTGATCCGCGGAGCGCCCGCCTTTCCTTTCTTGGTGGTAATGAGAATAACCCCGGCGGCGGCACGGGTGCCGTAGATCGCCGCGGAAGCCGCGTCTTTCAAAACCTCGATCGATTCGATGTCGTCCTGGTTGAGATAGCCGATGCCGCCGGCGTCGATAACAACCCCGTCGATGACCCAAAGCGGGTCGTTCTTGCCGTTACCAAAAGAGGTGAAACCCCGCAACCGAACCGTCGCCGCCGAACCCGGTGCGCCGGTCTGCGAGGAAATAGTCAGGCCGGAGGTCCTACCCTGGAGAGCCTGCTCGACCCGAACCACCGGTTGATTCTCAAGATCGGAAGCGTGTACGCTGGAAATGGCTCCCGTTACGACGCTTTTTCGCTGGGTCCCATAGCCCACCACGACGACCTCATCCATTTGCGAACCCGCCGATTGGACCAGCTGAACCGAAAGGCTTCCGGACATCGGGATGGCCAGTTCCTGCGTGACCATACCAATATGGCTGATCACCAGCATTTTAGCCTCGGCGGGAACCGCGATCCGGAAGTTGCCGGCATCGTCCGTGGTGACGGCCGTGCGGGTGCCTTTGACGATCACGGTAGCCCCGGGAAGGGGCTGGCCCGTTGATTTGTTACTGATATTACCGGTGATGGTCCGTTCCTGGCCGAATACGGCAAGGGTGGACAAAAAGAGGAGTGGGAGAAATAGCAGCTCACGAAGTCGAAGCTTTACTTTCATACAACAAGCATTTAGTTTTCGGTTAGTTAATGAAGAAGCCGCCAAAGTAATCGTGACGGGCCTCTTCCACCAAAAGAAGGACTACTGCATTGCTACGTCAAACCCAAAAAAACTTATATTTAAAAAAAATTGCGGGTATCCCCTCGACCCCGACCTCATTTTTTTCGTTTCCTTTACCATAATATTATAAGCAATAACCAAATACTGCTATGACCCGGCCGGGAATGACTTTATGGTTGCTGGTTTTAGCCACGATCCCTGTGCTGCCATCGGCAGGACAACCCCAGTCCTGTCCGGTCAATATCAATTTCTCCGACGGCACCCTGGTCCACTGGAAGGCCTATACCGGCAATAATAGAGATGGCAATGGCCCCACCGCGATCAAACAAGAGTATGATCCCAGCCAGGCCTTCCCCAACGGAACCATCGGCGCAACCGCCTTTCCGGAATACAATCTCCCGGGCATAAGCGGCATCCGGGTGATCACCAGCCAGGGAACCGACATTTTTGGCGGCTTCCCGGCGATCCCCACGATCAACGGCTATGCTTATCGGTATTCCATTTTGTTGGGTTCGACCTCCGTCGCCAAACGCCAGGCAAGCGATCCGTCCAACGCGCCAAACTCCCCAACGGCGATTCCCGTGACAGGTCCCCAGGGCGGGTACGTCCGGGGGATAACGTACCTGATCAGCGTCCCCGCCGGTGCGCCCGAACTCCCCTATACCATGACCTATGCCTATGCCATGGTGCTGGAAAACGGCACCCATGCCTCGCTGGATCAGCCGATGGCCCGCGCAATTGTGAGTACTCCCGGTGGAGTGATCGATTGCGCCTCGCCGGCCTACTACCTCCCGACCAATGGAGGGCTCGATTCGGCAACGGCCCGGGCCAACGGGTTCTCCCCAAGCTCGGTGCCTACTCCAAACTCCTCGCCCAATCAGGGCGGTGACGACGTGCACCTGCAGGATGTCTGGACAAAGGGCTGGACAGAGGTTACATTCGATCTGTCGGCCTACCGCGGGCAACAGATATCCCTGACCTTCGAAGCCGACAACTGCGTGCCGGGCGGGCATTTTGCCTATGCCTATTTCGCCTTGCGGGACGTCTGCGCGGGTCTCCAGATAAGCGGAGACACCCTTGCCTGCGCCAATAGTGTCGGGAAGTATTCCGTTCCTTCCCTGGATAGCGCGACCTATGATTGGTCGGCCCCCGCCGGCTGGACCATCGACTCGGGCAGCAACGGAAATACGATCACGGTATCCATTGGTCCGCAATCCGGCTGGATCGTCGCCAAAGAGAAGAACAGCTGCACCCTCCTGACCGATAGCTTATTCGTCCACCTTTATCCGGGGGCCCTTCCAAAAGCCGCGATCACTCCCCGCGATACCACTGTCTGCTACGGCCAAGCCGCACCCTTGCATGCCCTGGTCACCACCGGAACCGAGTACACCTGGGTAAGCCGCGGATTGTTTACCGGCGAAAGGCATGGCTCCATCCCCTCCGTACCCTTCACCACCGACATCCTCGCCGCGCCAAAAGAAACGACGGATTATATATTGAGCATCCGGAATGCAGGCTGTCCCATCACCGTCTCCGAATCGGTTACCGTGAACATCGTCCCGCCCATCCGGGTCGATGCCGGGAATGACACCCTGGTGGTCATCGATCAACCCCTTCACTTCCGGGCGACAAGCAGCGATCTGTTTAAGGACGAATACCACTGGACCCCTTCCACCGATCTCAGCAACCCCGACATCGCCGATCCCATCGGCCAGTACGGCTCGGAGATGAGCACCATCACCTATCAGGTAACTGCAATCGATAGTTTCGGCTGCTACGGCACCGGTTCCGTGAAAGTAACGGTCGCCCGTACACTGCCGGATATCTTTGTGCCCAACGCCTTCACACCCGGAACCGCCAGCAACAGCCTGTTCCGGCCGGTTTGCATGGGCATTTCCTCACTCGACTATTTCCGGGTGTACAACCGCTGGGGACAATTGCTCTTCAGCACCTCGCAGATCGGCCAGGGCTGGGATGGCCGGATCCAGGGGAGATTGCAGGAAAGCAATGCCTATCTCTGGATATTGCGCGGAACCGATTATACCGGCAGGGTGATCACCAAAAAAGGCACCATGATGCTCATCAGGTAAAAAAACGGCCCTCTATAAATGCTTCCTTCCCCGATACTGATTCGGCGACATCCCCATCAGCTTATTGAACATCCTCGAAAAATAGAACGGGTCTTCGATCCCCAACTTGTCGGCGATCTCCTTGATCCGTAATTCCGTATAAAGCAAATACTGACAGGCCTTCTGAACCTTCAGATGATTGAAGTACTCGATAGGCGAAAAACCCGTCTTCTTCCGGAAAATTACCGAATAGTGCGACGCAGAGAAATTCACAGCCCCCGCGAGTTCCTCGAGCGAAAGCGCCCGCCCCAGATTCTGGCGCATAAAATTGATCGACTGCTCGACGGCATCCCCGCCCTGCCGGTTATCGGTGAGATTAAATTTGTCCTGGTAGATGAACGACGCGATATAATGATGCAGACAGACATTGGCATAACATAGATTATCGTTGCCATATCCCCTCTCCAGACAGGCATAGATGTCTTCGAACAGGCTGATCCGCCTCGGCTCGAAGGCTGCGGAACCCTGGTGATGATGCGTCTTCTCCAGCAGGGAGGAGACCAGCCGCTGCGCATCGGAGCCTTTGAAGTGGACCCAATAGATTGTCCAGTAGTCTTTTTCGTTCGCGGAATACGAATGCTGCTCGCCGGCCGGTATGATGATGAACGAGCCCGGTTCAAGCTCGTATTTTTTCTTCGACACCACAGCATTGCCCCTTCCTTCCGCGCAATAGATCAGGATGTGCTGGTCGATTCCGTGGGCCCTTTGCCGGTAGTGGTATTGAGCCTTTGGATAATAACCTATATCGGTCACATACAACCGCTCGATCAGCGGCTGCTTATGGCAGACGCCGGTCAATATCTTCCTTGGTAACACGATGGATCGCTGTCCCGCAAACCCCTCTTTCTTTTTGAGCATGCTGTCGCATTTAGTGATGGCCTTCCGGTAAAGATATAATAAGATTGTCCATGCTTTTAATAAAAAACTCCATTCTGTACCCGGCCATTCCTGCCTAAACTTGCGGATCGGAAAATGCCGGAATTCCCGGCAGAAAAAAAACGACCAAAATTGCCATTTATGAAAAGAAGACTGCTGCTACTGTCCCTCCTCACCTTTTTTCTTGGCGGGAGCGTCCTTTCCCAACAGGGCCCCGTCGTCATCAGTGGGGTGATCACCGCTTCCGCCGGCACCCCCCTGGCGGGAGCGAATGTCGCCATCAAAGGCGAAAGCAAAGGGGTTATCACGGACGATCAGGGAAAATTCTCATTGTCGGCACGGCCCGGCGCCATTCTCGTGGTGTCCCATATCGGATATCACACAAAAGAGATCCACACGACCGGAAAGACCTTCATCACGGAAGCCCTGACCATCTCCGGACAGGAAATGGAGAATGCAGTAGTGATCGGCTATCAGACGGCTTCGCGAAAAAGCGTCAGCACCTCGATCGCCTCGGTATCCGCAAAGGATATCGAATCATATACAACCGGCAACGTGGGCAACGCCCTCGAGGGAAAAGTGCCGGGTCTGCAGGTGGTGTCCGGCGGAGGTTTGCCGGGAGCCCAGCCGAAGATCCTCATCCACGGTCTCAGCAGCATCAACTATAATAATAATCCCCTTATCATCGTCGACGGCGTTGAATCCGAATTCAATGACCTGAACTTTATCAACCCGTCGGATATCGCCACCATCGATGTCCTCGAGGACGCATCGGCGGCCGCGATCTACGGCGCCCGTGGCGGCCAGGGCGTTATCGTGGTGACCACCAAACGCGGGAAAGGCGCTCCCACCATCAATGTCGCGGGCACCTATGGGATCAACAAGCTGCCCCGAATCAGGCTCGCCGGCGCCCAGGAATATGCCGGTGTCATGAACCAGGAGGCAGCCGTCAGCGGCCAGCGCACCCTTCCCTTCCCCGACCCCTCCAAACTGACCAGCGCCGACTACTGGAAAAATACATTCGACGACGGGCATACCCAGAACTACGTCGTAAGCGCCACCGGCGGCCATAACGGCACCTCTCTCTACGGCAGTTTCGGTTATTATCGGGAGGACGCCTACAACGCCACTTCCCTCGGCGGCAACTGGCAGAAATATACCGCCCGCCTGAATGCCGACATGGAGCTGAACAAAGCAGTGAAGATCGGCTTCAGCGTCGCCCCGCGCTACGAGACCTGGCTGTCATCGCCAAACAACACCTATGCGGCTTATTCCATGGACCCTACCGTCCTGCCCTTCAAATCCCAGGATTCCGTGCGAAAATCCATCCCCAATGGTTTTATGGATATGACCGCCTTCAATCCGTTGTATAGTACGCCCAATCGCTCCACCTATAATTCGATCACCAACCCCGCCTTTAACTATCTCACCAATTTCGGCAAGAATGACTATTTCGGCAGCCAGTATGCCGCTTACCTGCAGGTGGCCCCGGTGAAAGGCCTGGTGCTGAAGACGGCGATCGAAGGCTTCGTAAATGTCGGCCAATACAATAACTACGTTCCTAAATACTATCTCGCATCAAACGGCTATAACGTAAATGCCCAGCTAAGCTCACAAACGACCTTGTACACCCGCTGGAAGATCACCAACACCGCCAACTATAAGATCACGGTCAAAGACCACAGCTTCGACCTCCTGGCCGGCCAAAGCACGGACAAATATTTTGTGAAGGCCACCAGCGCCGCCCGCCAGGGCCCCACGGCGATCCCCCTCGACGATCCGTCCTTCCAGTACATTTCGGCGGCAACCGGAACCATCACCGGCGGCGGGGGATCGTATCAGCCCGGCGCGACGCCCTGGGGCAATATGGTCTCCTATTTCGGCTCGCTCCGCTACAACTACAAACAGAAATATTACCTCGCGGGCACCATGCGCGCAGATGCCTCCTCGCTGGTCAACCCGCTGTACCGCTGGGGCTACTTCCCCACCGTATCGGGAGCCTGGATCGTCTCCGAGGAACCTTTCTTCGGCAAACTGGCCGATAAAGCGATAAACTATCTCAAACTGCGCGCCAGCTGGGGTAAATCCGGCGGCAACCTTCCCCCGGCTTCCGGAGCGTATCTGACGGTCCTCGGCGCTACGACCTACCCCAATGCAACCGGCGGGTATATCCAGGGATATGCACCCGCGACGATCGCCAACCCCGAGATCCGCTGGGAGATACAAAAAGACTATACCTTCGGCCTCGAGGCAAGGGCGCTGAACAATAAGCTGGACATCACGGCAGAAAAGTTCATCCGCAACCCCAGCAATCTCCTCGAGAACATCACGGTCGACTACATCCTTGGCTACCCGCAGGGCTATTATCCCACCCAACTGGCGAATATCGGAAAGATGACCACCAATGGCTGGGACCTTTCCATCGGCTACAAAGACAATATCACCCGGAAGCTCCGGTTTAGCGCCAATCTCACCGTCAGCCATTCCAAATCCATCGTAAAAGATCTCGGCACGGCCGACCCCATCCTGGGGCACGAAGCCAATGACGCGATCTCCACGTTCCGCTCGCGCCTGACCAAAGGACACGAGCCCGGCGCATGGTATGGCTACGTCACCGACGGCGTCTTCCAGTCGGATGCCGAAGCCGCTGCCTATGTCAACAAGAACGGAACCCGCCTGCAGCCGACGGCAAAAGCCGGCGACCTGAAATTCAGGAATACCAACGGAGACTCGGTCCTCGATAGCAAGGACTTTTCCGACCTGGGATCACCCTGGCCGAAATTCACAGGCAACCTGACCCTTACATTCAACTACGGCAACTTCGATCTGCGTGCGGAGTTCTACGGATCGTTCGGCGCGGAATATTTCCAAAGCTATCGTCTGAACATGAACCCGAACTCACACCTCAACTTCAAGTCCGGTTTTGCCGACCAGTTCTGGCATGGACCCGGCACCAGCAACAAATTCCCTGTCCTCCGTTATCCGGACCAGAACGGAAATTTCAGCAAGATGTCCGGTTTCTTCCTCGCCAAAGCCGATTTTGTGAAATGCAACCTGCTGCAATTCGGGTATACGATACCCAAATGGATCAGGGGCGTACAGAACCTGCGCATCTTTGTCGCAGCGCAGAACCTTTTCGCGGTCACGAAGTATCCCGGCCTGAATCCCGACCTGCCCTGGTATAATAATGTCGGCTACAATGGCGTGGACAACTATCAGGCGCTCCCTTCCCGGGTCTTCCTGGTCGGCCTGAACCTCAATTTATAATCAAATGCCTCGTAAATATATTTGTATGCAACGCAATTCTTTCTTCCTGATCACCGGTCTCGTCCTGCTAACGGCGACCACCGCCTGCCAGAAATCTCTCCTGACGGTGGAGAATAATTCCTCGGCTGTGCAGACCTCTGAATACTTCACTACGGCGGATCAATGTAATACGTCTACGCAGGTGTGCTACCAGTATATCGACTGGAACAGCTGGTGGCAGACCTTCAACTGGCGCTATCTCTCCGGGGAGGCCGCCAGCGATAACGCTTGGATCAACAATACGTATCAGGGTTCGCATGCCACGTATAATGCCGTATCGGAATACACGCTGGATGCCGGCAACGATCGCAACGAGGCCCAATGGATCCAGCTGTATAAGGCGATCGGCATCTTCAACAACACCATCGAAGGCATCCAGGGCGCGCCTATCGATTCAGCCAGCAAGACGAAGTTCATCGCGGAGCTGAAATTCCTCCGGAGCTGGTCTTACTTCGATCTGGTTCGTAACTACGGCGGCGTACCCATCGTGCTGAAGACCTATCCCGCGAATACCCACCTGCCGCGTAATTCGGTGAATGAGGTCTATGACCAGGTGATCACCGATCTTAATGCCGCCATCGCGGTGTTGCCGCGCAAGTCGGCCTATGCCGCTTCAGACAAATTCAGGGCTTCCTCAGGCGCTGCACAGGCGCTGCTGGCCAAGGTCTATCTTTATAAGGAAGATTGGGCCAACGCGGAAGCGGCCGCCCTGCAAGTGATCAATTCCGGCGACTACCAACTGGAAACGAGTTTCGGCAAACTCTGGGACTACGCGTACAAGAATGGCCAGGAGTCGATCTTCGAGGTCCAGAACGCATCCTCCCAGAACCCCGCCCTCCCGGCCAGCGCCCTGTACATGATGAATGCCGTCGCCGATGGCGGATGGGGTTATTACGGTCCCACCAGCGACCTGGAGAATGCCTATCTGACGGCAGGAGACAGCATCCGGAGAGTGTGGACGATCAATCGCCAGGGGAGACCGGTAGCCGGAGATCCAAACAACACGAACTTCAACGCCGGCGGCTATCCCGCCAATCAATCCAAGTCCGGCAGGTTCCCCCGGAAATGGTATGTCCCCAAAGCGCAACGGCCCGCCAATAACCTGTTCTCCCGGGACGATATCATCCTGCGGTTCGCCGACGTACTGCTGATCCACGCCGAAGCCTGCGCCATGCAGAATAAGCCCGGCGACGCGCTCGCCTCCCTGCAAAAAGTGCGCAGCCGCGTTGGACTGACCACGGATATGTCGCTTAGCGGATGGGACCTCATCACCGCCGTCCGCAACGAAAGACGGCTGGAATTGGCCTTCGAAGGCGACCGCCTCTACGACCTTCGAAGATGGAAGGATCAGAGCGGCACGCCGGTGATCAACAGCATTCTCGGCCCCAACGGCAGCTTCGTACGATACAATACCCAGACAAGCACCGATATCTTCGAGACGCACAATACGATAGAACCGCAAAACAAAGGAGCCCATTTCAATCCTGCCATCCATCTGCTCTGGCCGATCCCCACCAGCGAGATCGTGGCTTCGGGCAGCGTACTAAAACAAAATCCGGGCTACTAAAGATGAGAACCATGCGATCCATACTCATATCCCTGCTGGCTCTCCCGGCGATACTCCTGTCGGGTGAATGTAAGAAGTCCGCACAGCCCGCTCCGGCAGGCGGGGGCAACAGTTGCGTGTTCAACGGTGTAGATACCTGCAACAAGGCAACACCCCCGCTAAGCCTGACCGTCGACCTGAATAGCGTGCAGCAGACAATCCATAGTTTCGGCGCCTCCGATGGCTGGACCTGCAAGTTCATCGGAAAATGGGCCGACGAGACAAAAAAGGATCACATCGCCGATCTGCTGTTCAGCATGGACACGCTGGCCGACGGGACCCCGAAAGGCATCGGTCTTTCCCTATGGCGCTTCAATATCGGTGCGGGCAGTTATGAACAGGGGGATACCAGCGGCATTGCCACCGACTGGCGAAGAGAAGAGTGCTTCCTGAACGCCGATGGAACGTATAACTGGAGCAAGCAGGCCGGACAACAATGGTTCCTCAACGCGGCCCGCCGGCGCGGTGTAAAATACAGCCTGGGCTTCGCCCTTTCCCCGCCCGTATCGATGACGAAGAACGGCAGGGCCTATAATACCAGTGGCACCACCAGCCTCAATATCGCCGATGGCCGGCTGTCCGATTTCGCCGATTTCCTGGCGCAGACGGCACAGCACCTGCAACTCGACTATGTCAGCCCGGTAAACGAACCGCAATGGACCTGGGGAACAGCAGGCGTCACCGCCGGTCAGGAAGGCAGCCAGGCCCAGAATTCCGAGATCGCCGACCTCGTGCGGGCCCTCTCCGGCAAGTTGACAGCCCACGGTGTCTCAGCAAAGACCGTCATCGGGGAGGCCGGACAATGGGACTTTCTTGACGGCCGGAACACGGACGGCAGAGGCGACCAGGTGAACCAGTTCTGGTCCGCATCCTCACCGAATTATTTGGGTAACCTCCCCAACGTTCAACACGCGATCTCCGCTCATAGCTACTACACCACCTGCCCGGACAACACCCAGATCAGTATCCGTCAGCAGGTGGCCGCCAGGGTAAAACAGGTGGACCCCACGCTGGAGACCTGGCAAACGGAATTCGGCATCCTCGGAAATATCTGCAATGTACTGAACGGATCGCCCAGAACGACCAACATCGACTACGGCCTGTATGTCGCCAAAACGATCCACCATGACCTGACCATCGCCAACACCACCACCTGGCAATGGTGGCTGGCCGTAAGTCCTTATAACTACAGCGACGGCCTGGTCTATATAAACGACCCGTCGGGCCAGATCAACGTGGACAACTGCAAACAGGACGGCATCGTACTCGACTCGAAACAACTTTGGTCGCTGGGAAACTATTCCCGCTTCATCCGGCCGGGAATGAAAAGAGTATCTGCATCCATACAGGGAATGGAAGACCCTGCCACGGCTGCACAGTCCCTGATGGTATCCGCCTACAAGGACGAGACCCACAAAACGCTGGTCATCGTGATCGTCAACTATTCCACCGCACAGGATATCCTCAGGCTGACGGGTGTGAACACCTCCGCTACGACGATCCTCGACGTCTATACGACCGATAGCCGGAACAGCCTGAAACGGTCCGCAACGACAACCGGCAATATCGTCATCGGCCCCCGGTCGATCGTAACTTTAACCGGTACCTATCAGTGAAACCTCTGGTCACACTCAGCATCGTTTGGGTCCTCGCGGGCATCACCCCACGGGCATGGGCACAGTCGCCGTCAGCCGCGCAGCCCTCGCAGCCGCCCGACCGGCCGTCAAACACTTTATCCCTCGCCGGGATCTGGAAATTTCAGTTGGACCCTTTCCAGACAGGGATCAGCAGCAATGGCGTACAATTTCTGCCCCGCATGGCAGAAGAGATCACGCTCCCGGGGTCGACGGACCAGGCCGCAAAAGGATATCGGTCGCAGAGTATGAGCTCTCTCCGCCTGACCCGCCTGTTCGAATACAAAGGTGCAGCCTGGTACGAAAAGGAGATCCGGGTCCCGGATAGCTGGCAGGGAAAAACGATCCGGCTTTTTCTCGAAAGGGCCCATTGGGAAACAGCCATATGGATCAACGACCACCCCATAGGCAAAAGACAAAGTCTTTCCGTACCCCATATCTATGATCTCACCCCATGGATTGTGCCGGGCCAAAAGAATATCATCCGCATCCGGGTTGACAACAACATGATCTATAACATCGAATATAGCCATGCCGCCAGCGCCGAGACCCAAACCGACTGGAATGGCATCATCGGCAGGATAGAGTTGCAGTCCTTCGATAAGGTCCATATCGGTGACGTGCAGGTAGTTCCCGACCTCACCCGCAAGGGCGTAGCTTATCGCATCCCGATCGTCAACGGATCGAAAAAAAACATAAAAGGGCAACTCCGGCTGTCCGTCGATGGACAACCGCCGGTCCCCTTCCTACCCTTCTCGGGCAATGATTCGCTCATCGAGCTTTCCGGCTTCCTGTCGCTCGGCGACAAACTATCCACCTGGGATGAGTTCCATCCCTTCCTGTACCGGCTAACGGCCGTACTCACCTCCACCTCCGAAAACAAGGCCGTCTATACCGACTCCGCACAAACACAATTCGGCATGCGCGAGTTCTCAGCCGACGGCACCCGTTTTACCATCAATGGCCGGCCGACTTTTATCCGGGGCACCGTCAATTCCGCCGAATTTCCCCTCACAGGCTATCCCGACATGGATGAAACGGCCTGGCGACATATCTTTTCGGTCTGTAAGGATTATGGGCTCAATACCATGCGCTTTCATTCCTGGTGCCCGCCGGAAGCGGCATTTGCCGCAGCCGACCAGACCGGTATCTATCTGCAGGTGGAGAACACCGACTGGCGCTTCACCGTCGGAAAAGATACCGCCGTCAACCGCTACCTGCAGGAAGAGGCGGCCAGAATACTAACCACCTACGGCAATCATCCTTCCTTTACGATGTTTTGCGAAGGCAATGAACTGGTGGGGCCCTCTGTAAACGACTTCCTCATCGGCCTCCTCGCCACCTGGAAAAAAGATAACCGCCATCTGTATACGGGAAGCTCCGGTTATCCCGTCGTCGCAGGTAATCAGTACAATGACTTTTACGGCGCCAGGCCCCAGCATTGGAAGGAAGGCCTGAATGGCCGCTTCAACGCGCAACCCCTCGATACCCGGTATGACTACTCCGGATATGTACGCCGCTTCACCATCCCAATGATCACCCATGAGATCGGTCAATGGTGCGTCTATCCTGACTTTGACCAGATCCCCGACTATATAGGCGTATTGAAGCCCTATAACTATGAATTGTTTCGCGAATCCCTCCGGCAACACGGCATGGCCGATCTCGCAAAGCGCTTCACGCTGGCCTCCGGGCGATGGCAGGTCCTGCAAAAAAAAGAAGAGATCGAATCCTATCTCCGGACACCCGGCATGGGCGGATACCATCTTTTGCAATTGAATGATTTCCCGGGACAGGGCACCGCACCCGTCGGGGTCGTAGACGATTTCTGGAGACCGAAATTCTATTCCAGCGGCGAGGAGTTCCGGCAATTCCAATCGGCCCAGGTACCGCTGCTACGCACCGGCTCCTTCACCTGGACGAATGACCAGGAGTTTACGGGCGATATCGATTTCGCCAATTTCGGCAGTGGACCCGTGAAAGACGCCGTCATCGAATGGGACTTGCAATATCCCGATGGGTCCGTCTACGCAAAAGGACAAATGCCAAAAACCACCATCCCCCTCGGTAGCCCCATCCACCTGGGACATATCCGGGCAACCCTAAAAAACATCAAAAAAGCGGGCTCCCTGGTATTCCATCTGCGGCTGCCCGGCACCGTGTGCCATAATCAATGGGAGCTCTGGGTGTATCCCAAATCGCTTCCGCCGGTCGATACCACAGGTCTGACGATCGCCCACGAATGGACCGAGGCAGTGAAAGCATCCCTGCGTCACGGCGCCAAGGTATTACTGCTCGCCGACACCACCCAAATACGATCCGGCGCCGTAGGAGTCTTTTCCGGCATTTCCTGGAACACGGTCTGGTCCGGAATGCCCCCCGATCTGCTGGGTATCCTCTGCGATCCCGCACACCCCGCCCTTGCTTCTTTCCCGACCTCTTTCCATACCAGTTGGCAATGGTGGGACATCGTCCGTCATTCAAAGCCGATGGAATTGGATGGGACACCCATGGAATTCCGGCCATTGGTGCAGATGATCCCCGACTGGAACAGTAATAAGAAGTTGGGACTGCTTTTTGAAGCGCGGGTGGGCAAGGGACGCCTGCTGGTCTCCTCCATCGACCTCCGGGCCAACCTCGAAACCCGGCCGGTGGCAGCGCAATTGCTGTATAGCCTGGAGAAATATATGACAAGCGATGCTTTCCAGCCGGCCGGCATCCTCGTCGAGTCCCAAATCGACACCCTGTTCAAAAAAGGAGATCGCCCATGAAAAAGTATATCCTCATTGCATTGACGCTTCTCACCTGCCTTTCGAAAAAGACAACCGCGCAGGACAGTTCCTATCTCCGGGATATCAAGCTCCAGCTGCAAAAGAAATGGCCGGCCAACCGGACCATCAACCTCGTCTTTCATGGGCACTCGGTACCGGCCGGATACGGCCGGACGCCGGAAGTACATACCTTCGACGCCTATCCCTATCTCGTGGGCCAGGAACTGAAGAAGCAATATCCCTATGCCGTCATCAACATCATCGTCACCGCCATAGGAGGTGAGAACTCGGAGCAGGGCGCCAAACGATTCAAAAAGGACGTACTGATCCATAAACCCGATGTGTTGTTCATCGACTATGCGCTGAACGATCGGAAAATAGGACTCCGGCGATCTAAAAGCAATATGGAGAAGATGATCCGGGCCGCCCTGAGGCGGCATATAAAAGTCATTCTGCTGACCCCATCCGCCGACGAGCAGGTCAACCTGCTGCAACCCGGCAATGAACTCGAAGGATTCGCCACGCAGATCCGCCAACTGGCGCAACAATATGGCACCGGTCTGGCGGACAGCTACACAAGATTCAAACAAATAGAAGAACGCAACGGGAATATCCACGAATACATGGCCCAGTCCAATCATCCTAACCGAAAGGGACACGCACTGATCGCGGAAGAGATAATGAAGTATTTCCGGTAAAAGATACCCTCTATGCAGCAACGACCAACTTTCCACAACGGCTATATCCTCGGCATTTCATTTATATCGGCGCTGGGCGGTTATCTATTTGGGTTTGACTTCGCCGTCATCTCGGGAGCCCTGCCTTTTCTGCGCACCGTATTCCACCTCACCGACTGGTGGGAAGGCTTCCTCACCGGATCGCTTGCCCTGGGTTGTATGGCCGGCTGTGTCCTCGCCGGCGGTTTGGCGGATAAATATGGCCGGAGAGCCGGGTTGATGATCGCAGCACTCCTGTTCGCCTGCTCATCCCTCGGGATGGCCTTTTCTCAGAGCCTCCCGGCATTCATCGCCACCCGCGCCGCTGCCGGCATCGGAGTCGGCATGGCGTCCATGCTGAGCCCGCTCTATATCGCGGAGGTCTCTCCCGCGGCGGTCAGAGGCCGGAATGTCGCTATCAACCAGCTGACGATCGTCCTCGGCATCCTGATCACCAACCTGGTCAATTATCTTCTGGCCGCCAAGGGGCCCGAAGTCTGGCGGTGGATGTTTGGGCTGGGTACCGTTCCCTCCTCTCTCTTTCTGCTGGGTGTATGGTGGCTGCCCGAAAGCCCGAGATGGCTGATGAAGGTGGGTCGAAAGGCCGAAGCCCTGAAAGTACTGGGGAAAATTGGCGATGCCAACTTTGTCAGCCGCACATCGGAAGACATCAGCGCTTCCCTGAAAGAGTCCCCAACCGTAAAACTTAGGGAGATCCTATCCGGCGCCGCCCGTCCCGCCGTGATCGTCGGCATCACGCTGGCGGTATTCCAGCAATTTTGCGGCATCAACGTGGTATTCAATTACACCTCGACCATCTTTCGGTCCATCGGCGCGTCCCTGGATCATCAGTTGCTGGAGACCATCTCCATCGGCATCGTCAACTTTATCTTCACCCTCGTCGCGATGTGGCAGGTCGACAGGCTGGGTCGTAAGCCGCTGATGCTGCTGGGATCGGCGGGCCTCGCCATCGTCTATATCGCGTTGGCCCTCGCCCTGCAGGGCAATGCCGGCGCGGGCATTGTCTCCATCTGCGTTTTGGCCGCCATCGCTTTGTATGCCACTTCTCTGGCGCCGGTGACCTGGGTGCTGATCTCGGAGATCTTTCCCACAGGCATTCGCGGGAAAGCCACTTCCGTAGCCGTCGTCTCGCTGTGGGGGGCCTATTTCATACTCGCTTTCACCTTTCCCGTGCTGGCTTCCCATCTGGGGGCCTTCGGCCCCTTCTATCTGTATGCCGGCATCTGCGGACTGGGCTTTCTTTTTATCCGCAGCCGCGTAAAAGAGACAAAAGGCAAAACCCTCGAAGAAATAGAAACATCGCTGATGCACCATTGACAAAACAAAACCACAAAAATAAAAAGAACGATTACATGAGCGATCCATCGGTAAAAGTTTGGCAGGAACAGATCATGATCCCTACCTATCGGGCCGGAGAACCCGACAAGAACCCCATGTTCTTCGAAAAGAGAATCTATCAGGGCAGCAGCGGAGTGGTCTATCCTTACCCCGTGATCGAAAAGATCCATGACGAAAGAACAGAAGAGCGATACACCGGCCTCTTTCTGGAAAATGCTTACCTGAAGGTCCTGATCCTGCCCGAACTCGGAGGTAGGGTGCAGATGGCATACGATAAGATCGCCAATCGCCATTTCATCTACTACAACCAGGTCATCAAGCCCGCGTTGGTGGGACTTTGCGGTCCCTGGATATCCGGGGGCATCGAGTTCAACTGGCCCCAACACCATCGCCCCAGTACCTTTTCACCGGTGGATTTTTCCGTCGAAGAGAATGCGGATGGCAGCAAGACCGTCTGGGTCAGCGAGATCGAACGGATGTCGCGCACCAAGGGGATGGCCGGTCTTACCCTCTATCCGGGAAAGGCGTACCTGGAGATCCGCGTAAAGCTTTTCAACCGGACCGCCCTGCCACAGACCTTCCTCTGGTGGGCCAACCCTGCTGTAAAGGTCAACGACGACTACCAATCGGTGTTCCCGCCCGACGTGAATGCCGTCTTCGATCACGGCAAACGGGACGTCTCCGCCTTCCCCATCGCGACCGGCACCTATTACAAGGTCGACTATTCTCCGGGCACGGATATCTCCCGTTACCGGAATATCCCCGTGCCGACGTCCTATATGGCCATCCATTCCGACTATGATTTCGTCGGCGGCTATGAACACGACAGCAATGCGGGAGTGTTGCACGTGGCCGATCACCATGTCTCTCCCGGCAAGAAGCAATGGACCTGGGGTCATGGCGATTTCGGCAGGTCATGGGACAGGAACCTCACCGATGAGGACGGACCGTACATCGAACTCATGGCGGGTGTTTTTACGGACAATCAACCCGACTTCGCATGGCTGATGCCCTACGAAGAGAAGTCCTTCGTCCAATACTTCCTGCCGTACCGGGAACTCGGTGTCGTCAAGAACGCCACCAAAGACCTGCTGCTGAACATCGAAAAGGAGACGGGAAATTGGGTGCTGAGAATATTCGCCACCTCCCTGCAGAAAGGCAACACCCTGCGGGTCTGGCAGGCAGGCGAATGCATGCAGGAAAACTTCGACGCCTCGCCGGAAGAAGTCTATCAATGCACCTGTCCGGTCCGGCCCGATAGCGACGACGAAACCCTCCTCGTACAGGTTCTCAATGCCGCCGGCGTCGAGGTCCTGCGATATGAGCCGGGCGCAAACAAAAAGAATGAGATCCCCGATCCGGCAAAGGCGCCATTAGCGCCCCGCGACATAGTCAGCAACGAGCAGTTGTATCTCACCGGCCTCCACCTCGAACAATACCGCCATGCGACTTATAGTCCCATCGCCTATTACGAAGAAGCCCTGCGCCGCGATCCCGGCGATATCCGGAATAACAATGCCCTCGGGCTCTGGCACCTGCGCAGAGGCCAGATCCTCAAAAGCGAACGCTATTTTCGAAAAGCCCTTGTCACCCTGACGCAACGCAACCCCAACCCATATGACGGTGAAGCCTTCTACAATCTTGGGCTTTGCCTGCAATGGCAGGGCCGGCTCGACGAGGCTTATGACAGTTACCACAAGGCCTGCTGGAGCAACCCCTGGCAGGATAAAGGATATTTCGCGCTGGCGCAGATCGATACGGCAAAAGGCAGATGGGACAGGGCGTTGGACCACACCCGGCTTTCGCTGGAAAGGAATACCCGCAACGCCAAAGCTCTCGCCCTGCGGGCGGCCGTCCTGAGACACGCGGGACAACAAAAAGCAGCGCAGCAGGTTTGCCGCGAAGGATTGGCCGGCGACTCATTCAACCTGGCCCTCTATTTCGAGCAATACAATAACGGTGACGTTCAGGGTAATTCCGGCGCTTCCCTGCGACAGCTGAAAACGCTGGCGAGGGGCGATATACAAAGCTATATCGAATATGCGCTCGACTACGCCGCCGCCGGCCTGTACACGGAAGCCATCGGATTACTGGAGACCGGCATCGCAGATGCGGCATCCGCCCATCGCTCCTATCCCATGGCCTGGTACTACCTGGGATGGTGGCGCCATCGCCTGGAACAGGATCGGGAAGCAAAAGAATGCCTGTTCAAAGCGGCTGACGCCGATGCTTCCGGTTGCTTTCCCAACCGTGTGGAGGATATTGCCGTCCTGCAGTTCGCCATGGCGATGAACGGATCCGACGCCAAAGCACCTTACTATCTGGGCAACCTGTGGTACGACAAACGCCAATATGATAACGCCATAGAATGCTGGACGCTATCGGCGAATAGGGACCCTTCCTTCCCAACCGTATTCCGCAACCTCGGTATCGCCTGGTTCAACAAACGGAATTCAGCAGAGAAGGCGTTGCAGAATTACGAGCGGGCCTTTGCCCTCGATCCTTCGGACGCGCGCGTGCTGATGGAACTCGACCAGTTGTACCGGCGGTTGAACAGGCGCCCGGACGAACGGCTTGCTTTCCTCGGGCAGCACCTGCCCCAGGTGGAACAACGGGATGACCTGACCCTGGAACGAATCGCCCTCTACAACTTCACGGGGGAGTACGACACCGCTTTCCGGCACATCATGGCTCGCCGGTTCCATCCCTGGGAAGGCGGCGAAGGAAAGGTGTCTGCGCAATATGTATACTGCCTGACCGAACGCGCAAAGCGCCACATCCTCGATGGCCGTTATGACGTCGCCATAGGTCTCCTGGAGCAAGCACAGGAGTATCCCCACAACCTGGGCGAGGGCAAACTGCCGGGCGCCGGGGAGAATGATATCTTCTATTGGCTGGGTATCGCATACGAACGCATGGCTCAGCCGGCAGCGGCAAAAGCATGTTTCCTCCGGGCCACGGAAGGCGATCCGACACCGGCAGCAGCCATCTTTTACAATGACACGCAACCCGACAAGATCTTCTACCAGGGACTGGCCTGGCAAAAGCTGGGCGACAGCCGCAAGGCGGGACAGATCTTTTCCGCACTGCTGGAATATGGCGACGCTCACCTGGATGACAAAGTGCAGATCGACTATTTCGCCGTCTCCCTCCCCGACCTCCTTATATTTGAAGATGATCTCGACCGCCGCAATAATATCCACTGCCATTATATGAAGGGGCTGGGATGTCTGGGCTTAGGCAGAAAGGAAGAGGCCGCTGCATCGCTGCAAAAAGTGCTGGAAATGGATCGCATGCACTCCGGTGCAAAGACCCATCTTGCCCTCCTGGCGCAGGGGGAAGAAAAGGAAAACCTATTGATGACCCAAAATCGATGATGACGATGAATCGGATAATGATATTACTGATCTGCTTGTGCGGACTGGCACGGGCCGGCCGCTCCCAGGAGACGATCTCGCTGGCCGGAGAGTGGAACGTAAGACTGGACGAACAGAAAACGGGCGAACAGCTTCAATGGTACAAACATTCCCTCGGCCAGAAGATCCATCTTCCCGGAACCCTCGACGATGCCGGCATCGGGAAACCCACCACCCTCACTGCCGATACGCTGAACAAGCAGGTGCTGCTTCATCTGACGCGGAAGCATTCCTATATAGGGTATGCCTGGTATTCCCGGGAAATAGAGATACCCCGCGGCTTCGCGGGGAAAGACATAGAACTGTTTCTCGAACGCGTCCTCTGGACCACGAAGCTATGGGTGGATGGCAAGGAGGCCGGTAGCCGGGAAAGTCTGTCCACTCCCCACAGGTGGGACCTAAGCGCAAGCCTCTCACCCGGCCGCCACCTGCTCGTCATCCGCATCGATAACACCCGGCAGTACGATATGTCCATCCAGAACATGGCCCACGCCTATACAGACGGCACCCAGATCATCTGGAACGGCATTATCGGCCGGATGCAACTCATCGCGAGAAATAAGGCGCACATCGGCTCCCTGGCCGCTTATCCGTCTTTAAAAAGCAAAAGCCTTAGGGTAAAGACGATCCTCAAGAACGACCAAACCACAGCCGTTCCCGTTACATTGACGGCACAGGTGTTCGACGACCATCAACGCCCTATCGCCCGGCAACAGTTGGACATCCGCCTTCAACCCGGCGAAACGAGCCGCGAGATCAGCATCCCCGTCGCCGGATGCGGGGAATGGGATGAATTCCATCCGCATGTCTATTCGGTCCGCGTACAACTCTCTGCCGCAACCGGCACCGTCAGCACTGCCGCAACCGGCACTGGCAGCACCGCGAACCCCGCCAACACCGTCACCACCGCCGCCAACACCGCCAACACCGCCGCCGCCTCCCAACTCCTCGACGCCGCTTCTATCACCTGGGGACTGCGCGAGTTGAGCAATCGCGATGGCCTGCTATGGATCAACGGCCGCCGTGTCTTCCTCCGGGGGACGCTGGAATGCGATATCTTTCCGCTTACCGGTCATCCTCCGATGGACCGAAAAGGCTGGCGCAAAGTATTTGGCACGGCAAAAGCATGGGGACTGAATCACCTGCGCTTTCATTCCTGGTGTCCGCCCGAAGCCGCCTTCGAAGTCGCCGACTCCCTGGGCATGTACCTGCAAATAGAACTTCCTTTCTGGAATAAGAACGCCGGCAAGGACGCCGCACTGAATGCCTTTCTGGAAGAAGAAGCCGGGCGCATCAGCGGGGAATACGGCAGCCATCCTTCCTTCTGTCTCTGGTCCATGGGCAACGAACTGGAAGGAGATTTCAGCTGGCTCGCCGGAATGGTGGCCAAGCTACGGCACGCCGATCCCCGCCATCTGTATACCTCCACCACGTTTACCTTCCAGCCCGGACACGGCAAATGGCCCGAGGCCGGGGATGACTTTTACGTTACCCAGTACACCAAAAAAGGCTGGGTCCGGGGCCAGGGTATCTTTAACACCTATCCTCCTTCTTTCAATACGGACTATACAAAGGCCGTCGACAGCCTTCCCATCCCGATCATCATCCACGAGATGGGACAGTATAGCGTTTACCCACGCCTTGCGGAGATCGGCAAATACACCGGCGTATTGGATCCGCTCAATTTTAAAGCGATACGGAAGGATCTCACCCGGAAACAACTGCTCGGACTCTCACCGGCCTTCACGATGGCCAGCGGCCGCTTTGCCGCCAATCTCTATAAGGAAGAAATAGAACGGGCCCTCAAAACAAAAGGCATCAGCGGCTTCGACCTGCTGGACCTGCACGATTTCCCCGGACAGGGAACGGCCCTGGTCGGCATCCTCGACGCTTTCTGGGACAGCAAGGGCCTGGTGACACCGGCGCAACACCGGATGTATTGCTCATCCGTCGTCCCGCTGATCCGCTATGAAAAAGCCGTCTACGAGAATAACGAGACCTTCAGGGCCGACGTGGAAGTTGCCAACTTCAGCGATCGGCTGCTCAAAGCCGCCGAAGGGGAGTGGACCGTCAATGACGCGGCAGGCAACCGGATCGCCGGCGGCCGCCTGGCACCGGCGGACATTGCTATCGGTAATGGACAACAGCTGGGTAGCTTCGCCCTCCCCCTGCAGGATATCCACAAAGCCGCCTGCCTCATCATCGAGGTCGCTCTGAAAGGCACACCCTATAAGAACCAATGGCGCATCTGGGTCTATCCGCGGACAACGCCCGCATCTCAAAAACCCATCTTCGACACGACGCTGGACGATGCCCTCCGGCATCTCCGGGAAGGCCGCAACGTCCTGCTCAATCCCGATACACTCTCCATCAACGGCGTCGCCGGCCGCTTCGCCCCGGTATTCTGGAGCCCCGTTCATTTCCCCGATCAGCCCGGCACCATGGGCCTCCTCTGCAACCCCCACCACCCCGCCCTCGCGGACTTCCCCACGGAACCCTGGTCCGACTGGCAATGGTGGGACCTGGTGACGTCCTCCAAGACCATGATCCTGGATTCCCTGCCCCGGTTGGAGCCGATCGTACGGGTGATCGACAACTTCTTCAAGAATCGCCGCATGGCCGATATCATCGAGGCCAGAGTCGGGAAGGGCAGGCTGATCCTCGTCTCGATGGATCTTACCCACCATCTCGACCGGCGCCCGGCGGCCCGTCAGTTGCGGTACAGCCTCGAACGGTATATGCAAAGCCCGGCCTTTGCTCCCGGCACGACCCTCAGCCCCGGTCAGCTGGCGCGTGTGGTGGCGCCCGACAACGAGACATTGCTGCTCAGGGCGAAAGACCGCCTGAAACAGGCGGCGGCACAGGTAAAGTACCTGATCCGCCAGACCTCCCCGGACAGCTTTCCGGAGACCTTCGATCCCCGGGCCGGCCGCTGGGGCATGGGCCGATCCTCCTCCTGGATGTCGGGATTCTATCCCGGTGAACTCCTCTATCTCACCGAAGCAACGGGCGACGATAACCTCCAACGGGAGGCGCTGAAGAAACTGCCGCGGCTGGAAAAGGAACAATACAATAAAGACACCCACGATCTGGGCTTCATGATGTATTGTTCTTTTGGAAACGCCTTCCGGCTCCAACACCGGGAGGACTATGCGAAGGTCATCCTCAACAGCGCCCGGTCCCTCGCCGGCCGGTTCAATGACAAGGTGGGATGCACCCGATCCTGGAACTCCGACTCATCGAGGTTTATGGTCATCATCGACAATATGATGAACCTTGAACTGCTCTTCGCCGCGACGAAGATCTCCGGCGACTCCTCCTTCTATAAAATGGCGGTCAGACATGCCCGTACGACGATGCTGAACCATTTCCGGCCGGATCATAGTTCGTACCACCTGGTCATCTACGACCAGGTGACAGGAGCCGTAAAAAAGAAACAGACGGTGCAGGGAGCCGCCGACGAGTCCGCCTGGTCCAGAGGCCAGGCATGGGGGCTATATGGATATACGATGGTATATCGCGAAACCAAGGACCCGCAATTCCTCGAGCAGGCCCGGCATATCGCGGATTATATCCTGCCCCGCCTGCCCGCCGACGGCATTCCGGAATGGGATTTTGATGCGCCCCGGCTCACCGGTAGTCCCGAAGCGTCGACACCCCGCGATGTTTCAGCCGGAGCCATTATGTGCTCCTCCTTGCTCGAACTGTCCGGGTATACGCGGGGGGAAGCGAAAGCGAGATACCTGGCCGCGGGTCGAAAAATGCTGGGCAGCCTCATGTCCCCCGCCTACCTGGCTCCAAAAGGAACAAACGGTGGCTTTCTCCTCCTCCATGGCACCGGCAATTTCCCGAAACACTCCGACGTGGACGTGTCCCTCATCTACGCCGACTACTACTATGTTGAAGCGCTGCTCCGCTACCAGCGGATGGCGGAACAGGATACCATCCTGAACCGGTATACCCGTTTCCTGTACCGGGCAGCCCCGCTTGCCGGTGATGGCGACGCCCTGATCCTCTCACCCGATAAAGCAGGCCGTTGGGCCGATATCGACTATCGGGATACCCAACGGGCCAACTGGCAGCCGCTGACACATCTCCAGCGGGTGCGGGCACTGGCCCTGGCCTGGTCGAACCCGGGATCCCGGCGTTTTCATGATCCCGCATTATGGAAAACGCTCAACCTCACTCTCGATCATTGGCTCAGGGAACGTTACCACAACAGCAATTGGTGGCATAACGAGATAGGCGTTCCCCAATATATGCGGGACATCATCGTGCTGCTTCGCGATACGCTGGACCAACCGAAGCTCGCAGCGGCATTGGAAGTCCTCGGCCAGTACAGGCTGCAGAAAAGCGGTGCCGGGGCTAACCTGGTCTGGAGCGCCGACCTGGGATTGCATCTGGGAGCTCTCACAGGAAACGATGAGCTGATCCGGAAATGCGCCCGGCTCCTCGCCGACGAGGTGCACATCACCACCGGCGACGGACTGCAACCCGACAACAGCTTTCATCAGCACGGCGCCCGCCTCCAGGTCTTTCAATATGGCGCCGCCTACCTGCAGGGCAATATCCGCCTGGCCTGGCAACTGATGGGGACCTCCTGGGCCCTCCCGGAAGAAAAGATATCTCTTCTGGCCGGCTTCACACTCGATGGATGGCAATGGATGTCCCGGGGTATCCACACCGTGCCGGGTACGATCGACCGGTCGGTGAGCCGGCCCGGCGCCCTGAACAGCGCCGATCTCCGCGACTACATTCCCTACCTCTGCGCACTCTGCCCTTCCAAAGCCAAAGCCTTTGAGGCCATCGCCCGCCGGCAGAATGACCAGGGGCCGGCCCTCGTGGGGTTTCGATATTTTCCCCGCTCCGATTTCTCCGTATACCAGCAACCCCATTTCACCTGGTTTCTAAAGACGATATCCGATCGCACCCTTCCGACAGAATCGATCAACGGCGAGAACCGGAAAGGAGGTCTGCTGAACAGTGGGGACGGGTATGTCCTGCGCACCGGTAACGAGTATTTCAATCTGATGCCGGTATGGGACTGGGAGAAACTGCCGGGTGTCACTTCCTTTCACGGCGCCACCCACATCGACCGCCATTCCTTTACCGGCAGCGTCGGCGATGGCAAGAGTGGGCTTACGGTTATGGACTATGGGCTTACAGGCACGACCGGCCAACGGCTTGACACCCGGAAATTCTGGGCCTGCCATGATGGATGGGTAGTTTGTCTGATCGGCGGTCTTCATGACAGCGCCCTGTCAACAAAGCCTTTCACGACACTCGATCAATGCCGCTGGGCCGGATCGGTCACAGTAAAGAGAACAGCGGAAACCACCTTGCACGAAGGCGATCACGAATTGAAGGGGGTACACTGGATCCGCCACGCCGGGGTGACCACCCTCTTCTTCAAACCGGCGCAGCTCGACATTCATGCCGGCACAGCCACCGGAACCTGGGCATCCATCAATACCTCCGGATCGGCCGCTCCGGTAACCGAAAAAACTTTCACCCCGCTGTTGTTGCACGGTTCAGATCCCGCCGCCGCTTACGCGCTCACCACCGACATCACTTTGGAACAGACCCGGTCATTCACCACCCGGCCTCCCTGTACCGTGATCCGCAACGACCCGGGACTCCAGGCCATCCGGTTCCGGGATGGAACGATCCTGGCAGCATTCTATACCGCGGGCACCTTGCACCTGGACGACAACCAAACCATCGGGGTCGACCAGCCCTGCCTTCTGCTTGCTTCTGCCGACGGCACCTATCTCTCCGACCCATCCCGCAAGGCCGGGACCCTCACGCTCACCATTGGACACTCCAGCAAGTCTTTCTTCCTGCCGGACGACGGGACGTCGGTGAAGGTCGCGGGAAAAATATTCCTGTAACCTTTTTGCGGCTCGTTACTCCAATAGCTATTAGCATTAACAATCAAAACACAACTCCATGATCAAAAAACTTGGAAGCGGAGCATCGCTTGCCCTTGTCTTAGGCCTCTTGTATGCAACACCAGGCTATTCTCAGGCAAATCCGAAGCTCTCCGACCCGGAGATCGCGTCCGTAGCCGTGGTGGCCAACCAGAATGACATCGGCTATGCCGAGATAGCCCAGAAGAAATCCAAAGATGCCGAGATCCTGAAATTTGCGCAGACGATGTCCAACGACCACAAAGCGGTCATTGCACAGGCGGTGGCGCTGGTTAAAAAACTGAATGTCACGCCAAAAGACAATGCCGTAAGCCAGAAGCTGCTGGCCGACGCGGCAAAGGAAAGAAAGTCGCTGGAGGGCATGTCGGGTAAGGCGTTCGACAAGGCGTATATCGACAACGAAGTCGCTTATCACAAAGCCGTTATCTCGGCGGTCGAAGGGCTGCTGGTACCACAGGCTCAAAACGCCGAGTTAAAAGGTCTCCTGCAAAAAGTTGTTCCCACGTTAAAAGCCCACCTGGCCCACGCGGAAATGGTGCAATCAAACCTGAAATAGAATGAGAGATCCGGCGGCCGCAAGCAGGAGGTTTCTTTACCTGCTGTGTACGCTTCTTTTCATCACCGCGTGCAACTCCAAGCCCGATCAACAACCAACCGCCGCTCCGCCAAAAGCTCCGGAGCCTGCTGTTTACACCGTAGAGATAAAGGATATGAAGTTTGTCCCGGACTCTCTCGTCGTAAAAAAAGGGGATGAGGTTATTTTTGTCAACCGGGACATGGTCGCTCATTGTGTTACCGAAGTCGGCAAGACCTGGACCTCCTCGGCGATCCCGGGAGGTGAGGATTGGATGCTTGTCGCTACCAGGAGCGCAACCTACTATTGTGCTATCCATATGGTGATGAAAGGAAAGATTATCGTACAGGACAGTACGGGCAAATAAGCCCCATCAAAAGCCTTCAGATCGTACTTGATCCGAAGGCTTTTTTTTGTATCTTGTGTGTCTGGCTAACCATATGGAATTCCTCAACGTCCTATATCACGAACTGATCTCCTTTCTCGGCCTAGGCTCCCTGCTGGACATGTACCACACCGGCGATTACAGTCCCCTGTTGACACTCAACGGCGTGCTTGGCGCCATTTCGCCGGTCATCCCGCTGATCCTGTTGATAGAGATCGGGCGGGCGGTGATCTATAAAAAGTTCAGGATCGAGGACTACAAGATGCCGTTCCTGATCTTCCTTCTCAACCGCTTTATTTCAAGGTTCATCTCGATCGCCGCGATTGCCTTTTGCATCGGCGTTCTGGAAAAATATGCGGTACTGAAAACCGCCTTCACCTGGTATTGGTTGATCTACGGTTATATTATCTGGGAGTTTGCACACTTCGTCTATCATTACCTCGCACACAAGGTCAGGGTTTTCTGGTGTCTGCATTCCACCCACCATGCCCCACAAAGCATGAACCTATTCGTCGGCTATGCGCATTTTTTTCTGGAAAGCGCTTATGCCGATGTCATCCGCACCTCCATCTGCATTCTCGCCGGCGTCAACCCGCCCCTGCTGTTCTTTATCATGTTTATCGACGGCACCTGGGGCGCCTTTATCCACATAGGCGAAAATATCCTTAAGGACGGCCGGCTTGGTTTTTTGAACCGGATCATCCTCACCCCCTCCCATCACCGGGTGCATCATGCCAGAAATCCTTTGTATATGGACACCAATTTCTGTAATCTCCTGAACATCTGGGACCGGCTCTTCGGAACACTTCAAAAGGAGGAGAAGGAGGTCGCCATCGAATATGGCATCACCCGGAAGTTGAATCCGAACAATCTGCTGGATGTCTATTTCGGGGAGTTTTATTATCTGGCAAAGGACATTGCAAAGGCGCCCGGCCTGAAGAATAAGATCCTGTATATCTTTATGCCGCCGGGATGGAGTCATACGGGCGATCACAAGACGGCCCGCATCGTAAAACGACAGTCTACTTCGCGTTCGCCATCCAGTCACTTGTCGCACTCACCAGCAGGGAAAGAACATCCTTCTTACCCGCTTTGAACATATGATTTGCCCCATCGATCTTCACCAGCGTCGCTTTGGGCAGTGACGAGCAAACCGATTCGATCAGTTCCCAGGTCGCCAGTTCATCCTTCGTCCCTTGCAGAAAAAGCATCTTCGTCTTAAGACTCCGCAGATGCTCGGCCCGCTCGATACCCGGCTTGCCGGCGGGATGCAACGGAAATCCATAGAATACGATCCCTTTTACTTCGGGCCGGGGATGCTCCGCCAGATACTGCGAACTCATGCGCCCCCCAAAGGATTTGCCCGAAACAAAAAGCGGGAGACCTGGATACGATGCCTGTGCGTGATTGATCGCCGCGGCAATCGTCTCATGCGCCACGGCCGGCGTATCCGGCCGGCCCTTCTTACGCTCGGTGAAAGGGAAGTTGAACCGCAGGGTGGCAATGCTGGCCTCTGCCAGCGCCGAAGCCAACTCGACCATAAAAGGATGATCCATGCCGGCTCCTGCGCCGTGGGCAAGCGTCATGATACATTTACTTCTTTCCGGCAGGTAATACTCCGCCGAAACCATGCCGACAGGGGAGGAAACCATGAAGGTTAAAGATCGCTTGTTCATGGTACAACTTACTCATTTTTCTCTTATCTTGTATAAATGGGCATCCCCTTCATCCAACAAGGCAGCCGCATCCATCGGGTCCGAAAGAATCTCCGGATGGGCATGGCCCTTGCCTGGACAGCTTCCCCGCGGTTGCTCCTCCGCTATACCATCCTGGGGATGTTCAATGCGGTCATGCCGCCCATCTCCGTATACCTGGGCGCCGTGTTGGTCAACAAGATCGCCGAGGCCCGTTTTCATGCCATCCACTTCCAGGATATCCTGCCGCTGATCCTCGGCCTCTGGATCACCGTTGTGATCCAACGCTCCGCCGGCGCCTATATCGGCTATGGCCGGAATCTTTTTGTACGCCGGGTCGAACTGGAGGCCGAGCGGCGGCTCCTGGCCAAGGCCGCAAAGATCGATATGGGGCATTTCGACAACTCGGACTGGTACGACCGGCTTTCCCGCGCCAAGCGAGACGTCAACTGGCGGCCGGGCGACCTCACCTGGAGTGTGCTGGGCCTGTCCGGGAATATCGTCACTATCGTCCTCATGGCCGGCCTCCTGGCTAGCCTGCACTGGCTGCTGGTCGTCCTCGCACTCGCCGCCTCCATCCTCTCTCTGTTCATCGAAAGCCGCATCACCTCCAAACTATACAAGTTCTTTTATAAGGAGACGCCGGAAGAACGCGAACGGCAATATCTAGGGGATATGTTCATCCAGCCGAAGTCCATCAAAGAGATCCGGGCCTTCGTCCTCGGCGACTACCTGCTCAAACGGCACCACGACATCTCCGAAGACCTCTTCAGCCAGCGCGAAAAAATTTACCGGTCGGGAGCCCGGACATCGATGATCAGCGGCATCGTGTCCGGCACGATACTCGGCCTGGCCTATGTCTTCGTAGCCGTTCGCGGCATCTCAGGCGCCCTCGACCCCGGCGGCGTCGTCCTGATCATCGGGGCGTTTACCGCCGTCTCCGGCACCCTGGGACAGATCACCAGTACTTTTGTCGCCGTCGATCAGCATACCACCTTCCTGGATGACTATTTCTCCTTCCTGGCGATCGACCCCCTCCTGCCGGTACCGGCGCAGCCAAAGTCTATCCCGCCGGGCAAGATCAACGATATCGTATTCGACAACGTCAGCTTCTCGTATCCCGGCGGCACTCTCCAGGCGGTGGACGGACTCAACCTGCATATAAAAAGCGGCGAGCTGATCGCCCTCGTCGGCGAGAACGGCGCAGGCAAGAGCACCCTCGTAAAACTCCTGCTAAGGTTTTATGATGTCGACAAAGGCGCCGTCTGCATCGACGGCGTCGACATAAAAGAGATGGACCCCGAGACCCTGCGCAGCCGCATCGGTGTCCTTTTCCAGGACTACGCCACCTATGAACTGTCGGTGAAGGAGAATATCTTCATGGGTTGGCCCTACGCCGCCGTCGATGACGAGCGGATCGCCAAAGCGCTAAAAGATTCCCGCAGCGAATGGCTGGTAAAAAAGCTGCCCAATGGCCTCGACTCGAAGGTCGGCCGGCTCTTCGAAGGCGGCCATGATCTATCCGGCGGCGAATGGCAGCGCCTCGCCCTCGCCCGCATCATGTACCGGGACTCCGACATCTGGATACTCGATGAACCCACCTCCTCCCTCGACCCCGAAGCCGAGGCGGGTATCTTCGCCGAGCTAAAAGAAAATCTGAAAGGCCGCATCGGCATCGTCATCTCGCACCGCTTCTCCACCGTCCGCATCGCCGACCGGATCGCCGTCATCGCCGACGGCCGCGTCACCGAGCTGGGCAGCCACGAACAACTGCTAAACGCCCGCGGCCGTTATGCCGAACTCTTCGAGATCCAGGCGGCAGGCTATCGCTGACGACCCCAAAAAACAGTTCCCTTTTTTACAATTCCCCGCCCACCGCCCTGCTTAGCTTTGCCCAAAACCGGCAAATGCCGTACTTTCAACCCATGGAGTTCACCTACTTTCCTCCATCCGAGATCTTAAAGCCCTATATCCGGCATTACTATCTCTTCCAGTCCACCTCGGACACCTCCTTCGGGGACACCGTTTTTCCAAGCGGCGACCCGGAAATGATCTTCAATCTCGGCGAAGGCACCTGGTCGGCCGAGGGAAAGACCAACCCGCTGATCGAACTCTGGGGGCAGATCACAAAACCCCTGGCCATCCATTCCACCGGCCGCCATACCATGCTGGGCATCAAATTCTACCCACATTCCGCCGCTTATTTTCTCAAGGATACCATCGGCGAATTCAATGACCAGGTTGCCGATCTGGGCGAACTCCTCGGCCGGCCCGTAAAACAACTCCACGCCCAACTGCTCGCGACAGCAGAAACAGCCAAAGGGATCGCCCTGCTGGAGACCTTTCTTCTTCAAAGGCTCATGATCAACGAAAAAAGGATCCTCCGTATCGACCGGGTCGGCCACATCCTCAAAAGCATGGCCAGCGACCCAACCGATCCTGCCGGGGTAAAGATAAACGCCATCGCCTCCAGACACGGCATCACCTCCCGCTATCTCAATAAACTGATCTATCAGCACACGGGTCTCACCCCGATCTCTTTCAACAAGATCAAACGTTTCCAGTTCAGCCTGAAACTTATCGCAAAACACGACCAGCCCCTGACCGCCATCGCCTATGACTGCGGCTATTTCGACCAGTCCCATTTCATAAAAGAATTCAAAACCTTCACGGGACTCACCCCCTCCGCCTATCTGAAGAGCATCTCCCCCGTCAACCAGTTGCTGTTACAATAACAGTTCCTTTTCTTACTATTTTCGACCAGTCCATGCCGGTAGCTTTGTGAAAAAAAGATGAGCTACTACGAACACTTCGCCCGACTCCACCAAGGGCCAATACCGCTCCTCCTTGGCAATTGCTGGGATGTCCACAGCGCAAAATTGCTCGCCGACGCCGGCTATCCCGCTATCGGTTTCTCCAGTTATGCCCTCTCCACCGCCCTTGGCTATGAAGACGGCGAACGGCTGCCCTTCGATCTCCTGCTGCAAACGACCCGCCGTATCACCGAAACCATCCACGCCCCTTTCACCGTAGACATGGAAGGCGGTTTCAGCCGGAACATCGACGGCATCCTCGCCAACATCGACAAGGTATACGCCGCCGGGGCCGTCGGTATCAACCTGGAAGACACCATCGCCGGCGAGACCCGCAGCTTCCAGCCCGCCGCCGGTTTCGCAAAAACGATCGCGGCCATCGCCGATCATCTCAGCCGCAACAACAAGAATTTGTTTCTCAACATCCGAACCGACGGGTTCCTGCTCAACATCCCCACCGCGCTTCCCGAAACGCTAGCCCGGATGAGGGCTTATGAAAACGCCGGCGCCAACGGCATCTTCGTCCCGGGGATCACCGGCACGGACGATATCGAACAGGTAGTCAACGCCACCACCCTGCCCATAAACGTCATGGCCATCCCCGGTCTGCCGCCGATCCAAACCCTGCAGCAGCTCGGCGTGAAGCGGATCAGCATGGGCCCCTTCCTCTTCAGCAAGGTCTATGCGCATGCTGCCGACCTCGCCAGAACAGTTTATGAGAAAAAAGACCTGAACACCCTTCTTTAAGGCAACCTCAACAATGGGCGTTTTCATCGTCCTTACATCTGCCGCCAATCATCTATCCAAATATCCCTCCTGTCCTGTTTTAGCTTTTACTTTCGGGATATTGGTGAAAAATTGCGCCCGGATAAAAACGGCCAAAACCAACGAATGATGAGAACCCTGCTCAACCTGCTCACGGTCCTGCTATTGGGTACATTCACCTACGGTCAGGCACCAGCCGGCGGCAAAGCCCCGGCTGGCAATACCGGCAGGATAACCGGCAGCGTCGAAGACGGCGCGGGTAAGCCCCTGGATGGCGTCTCGGTCTCCCTGTTGAAACGATCCGATTCCAGCACGGCGAGAGTGGCTGTCACCGACAAAACAGGCCGCTTTACTCTCCCCAATCTTCCCAATGGAAAATATCTCTTGTCCTTCACCCACATCGGATTTACCACCTCCTACAGCCAGCCCTTCGTATTGTCATCCGCAAATCCGCAAACGACCATACCCCCCATCCACCTCCAACCCACCGATGCCGCCCTCGGTCAGGTGACCGTAGTGGGCCGGCGGCCGCCGATCGAGAACAAGATCGACAAGACCGTCGTCAACGTCGACGCCTCGCCGACCAATGGCGGTCTCACCGCCCTCGAAGTGCTGGAAAAATCCCCCGGCGTGATGGTCGACAACGACGGCAACATCAGCCTCAAAGGCAAACAGGGAGTGATCATCCTTATCGACGGCAAACCCACCTATCTGAATGCCACCGATCTCTCTAACTATCTCAAGAACATGTCCGCCAGCCAGCTTGACCAGATCGAGATCATGAGCCAGCCGCCCGCTAAATACGATGCCGCCGGTAACTCCGGGGTGATCAACCTCACCACAAAAAAGAACAAGAACAACGGGTTCAACGGTTCGATCACGCTGTCGGCGATCATCGCCCGGTACTTCAAAACGCCCAACAGCATCAATCTCAACTGGCGCCAGGGAAAATTCAACATCTTCGGAAATTATGGCTATGCCTGGTGGGAAGGCTTCAACGACGTCCTGGGGAACAACAGCCTTCGGGCCGACGCCAATACCCCTTTCGATCGCTACACCCTCCAGCACACCTATGGAAGATATTCCGAGCGCGGTCAGAACTTCCGCGCCGGTGTCGACTATTTCGCCGATAAGAAGACGACCTTCGGCATCGCCGTTAACGGAACGATCGACAAAGAATGGTTCACCTCGGAATCGACAACCGACTTTTACGACAGCCTTCACCAGTTCGTCCAGTACAACGTCGCCCAGTCCCTGAATAAAACACCCCAGACCCACCTTGGCTTCAACGGCAATTTCACCCGCAAACTGGACGGCAAAGGCAGCGAACTCACCGCCGATGCCGACTATATCTTCTTTAACACGCAAGGAACGATCAACTCCAACAACTATCTCTACAACGCAGACAATATCGCCTCCGACGCCCCCTACCTGCTAAATGGCCGGCTGCCCTCGAAGATCGATATCTATACTTTCAAAAGCGATTATAAGAAAGTGATAAGCGACGCCACCACCATCGAGGCCGGCATAAAGACCAGCTTTGTCCGCACCGATAACAATGCGATCTATACCCTGTACGATAACAGCGCAAAATCATGGGTGGCGGACACGGCGATCAGCAATCACTTCATCTATAAGGAGAATATAAACGCTGCCTATGTCAACTGGCAACAGAAGATCAAAAAATTCTCCTGGCAGCTGGGGCTGCGCGCCGAACAGACCAACACCAACGGCGACCAGACTGTAAAAAGCGTCAGTTTTAAGAAGAACTATATCCAACTCTTTCCCACCGCCTATCTGAATTACAAGACCAATGACAACAATACCTTCGGCCTCTCCTTTGGCCGCCGGATCGAAAGGCCTTCCTATCAAAGCCTGAACCCCTATCGTTTCCAGCTGGACCGCTACACCTACGAACAGGGAAACCCCAACCTGCAGCCTCAATTCAGCAACAACGTCGAGCTCAGCTATAACTATAAGGGTGCGCTGAACATCTCGGCCAACTACACCATGACCACCGATATCATCAGCGACGCGGTCATCAGCTTCAAAGCGGCCGGCGACTCCAACTATACGACATATCAAACCTCACAGAATATCGCCTCGCAGCGAAACATCGGTCTCTCCCTCAATTATAGCAAACAGCTGGCTAAAGGCTGGAACCTCAACGTCTTCTTCAACGTCTATAACAATCATTATAAGGGAGTCGTTGACAGCACCATCATCGACGTCAGCTACACCTCCTTCAACGCCAGCTTTAACTCCCAATACGCTTTCAAGAAAGGCTGGGCGGCCGAGATCAGCGGCTTCTACTATGCAAAAAACTATGTCAGCGGGGTCCTGCTGGCCGAAGGTCGCGGCATGTTCTCCCTCGGCGGTTCAAAACAGATATGCAACGGTAAAGGCTCGCTAAAGCTGAATCTTCGCGATCCCTTCTACCTCATGAACTTCACCAGTCATACCCATCTCGATAAGGGACTCACGAATTCCCATAGCATCTGGGACAACCGCAGAATAGTGATGACCTTTATCTATCGGTTTGGGAAAAATAGCGGCAACCAGCCGCAACGGAGGAATGGGGGAGCCGGGGACGAACAAAGCCGCGTAGGCGGGAATAGCCAGCAATAGTAGGCGGGAGTAGCCAGCAATAGCTTGCATCAGCGGGTGATATCCCGCTTTTACGGCACCAGCACGATCTTCCCCTGGGTATGCCGTTTTTCTAACTCCCGGTAGGCCTCGCGCACCTCGGTCAGCTTATAGACACGGGCGATGGGGATCTCCAACTTTCCCGCCGCGATCAATTCCGCAAGTTCTGCCAGCACTTCGGCTTTTGCCCCCGTTTGATTGCCATCGGTCTTTACCCGATATTTCTTTGCCGCTTCAAAGTCGATAATCGTATCGATGCGCTCGGAAGGAACACCCAGTTCTATCGCCAGATCCACGTACCCATCCCCATGTGTATCGATAAAAGCGTTGATCTTTGCGGCGGCCGCTTTCTTTATCCGCTCCATCATTCCCTCTCCGTATGACAACGCGATGGCTCCATGATCCTTCAGCCATTGATGATGTGCTTCGCTGGCAAGACCGATTACTGTGGCTCCGGCATTTCTGGCCAGCTGTACCGCAACGGACCCCACGCCACCCGCAGCGCCGGAGATGACCACGACATCACCCCGTCGCAGGCCGACGGCCTTCACCGCCGCATACGCCGTCGTTCCGACGACAAACAATCCACCCGCCTGCTCCCAGGGGACTTTTGCCGGCCGCGGCGTAAGATGTCCCTCCTCCACCAGCACATAATCCGCATGACTGGCGCGACCATCAGTAAATCCGATGATCTCATCCCCGACAGCAACCTGCCGTACGCCCTCACCGGTCTCTTCCACCGTTCCGGCCAGATCACTGCCCTCGCCGGAAGGAAAGGTCGTCGGCCACATCTTCGCCAGCTTACCCTCCCGGATCGCGCCTTCGCCGGGGTTGATCCCGGCCGCTTTCAACCGCACAAGAACCTGCCCTTTTCCCGGCACCGGCCTCGGGATCTCCACTACGTTCAACACATCGGTCCCCCCAAAATGATCGAATTTCACCGCACGGGATGTCTTTGCTTTTTCCATAACAATGCATTTATAGACAACAGAATAAGCAATTATTATTCCTGCCGTCGGTCCGGCTATTGCATCGTCAGTGCGTATACCGCAAAGGAGGCGAGCCAATGCTCGCCCATATAGTCGCCACTGGCGACATTTGGTAATGCTTCCAGGAGATGGGCATTGGCCAGCGCATACAATCGCGCGCGGTTCGCCGGAAGATGCCGGGCGATCCCATACAGGTCCCAGGCCCGGCTGAGGTTGAGGCCATCCAGATGGACCAGTTTCCCGTCCGAGCGATCCGTCACCTTACCCGGCTTCATCGTAAAACGGCCGTCAGTAATCTTGGGCAAAAAGCGTCGCACCCAATGCTGATAGGCCGTGTCGGGTAAGATTCGCCACATCAGATCCGCCTCTTCCAGCCCCGGGCTCAAGAAATCGTTGCCGCCCGGTTCCCAGGAGAACGGGTAGTTGACATCGTTCTTATAAAACCGCAACGCCGTTTGCCGGATCACCCGTATCAGCGGTTCATCCTTCACGGCCATAGCATAGTCCCAGGCCAGACGCAACGCAAAGGCAAGATTGGTATGTTCACCAACGCGCACGGGATAGTTCATCTTCGGCAGATAGTCGACAAACATCCCGGACAACTGTTTGGCCAGCGGCGAGACATTGGCCGCCAGTTGCCGGCCCAGCGGGTCGTCCCAATGCAGCAGCTCGTTCTCCAATTGCAGAAGCCAGGCCCAGCCATAGGTGCGTTCAAAGCTGAGGTTGTCCTTCATGGAAAATATCTTCATCTCGCCCGCAATATTTTCGGCGGAGAGATTCTCGGTCAGTTTCTGCCTGATCTCTTCCGCCCGTGGCATCCCCGGAAATAATTTCAGCAGCCTGACCAGCATCCAGTGGCCATGGACGCTGGAATGCCAGTCAAAACACCCATAAAAAGCGGGATGATATTCCTTTGGTTTGACCGCCAGCGTGCTGTCCGGAAAGGCAATGCCGGTCTTGTAGGGGAATTCCCGCTGCATACACCGTAGTGGCAGATCGGCAAAATGCGCGGCCCCTTCCAGGGTAAGCTGAACCTTGCCGTCTTTCAATTCATATTGCCGTGAACTTTGCGCGTTGGCAGGTGAAAGCAATTTAAAAAGCAGATCGAGCCCATCGCTGTCCGCTAGCGGCCGGCTCACCGACTCCTTGTCCAGTACCATGATCTGCTTATCCGCCACCGTATACCGGCGCCACACCGGCAGACCGTTGCCATTCGGATCACCAGCGGCGGCAAAATTCGCCCAATAGGCCGACATCTCCGTAGCCAGGGCATGATCCACCGGTTCCCAGGGACGGTTGACAAAAGCCAGGTTATCGTAGGCATAAGGCACCTCCGCCGTATGGAATGCGCCATACTTTACATACTCACCCGTCGCCGGCGGCTTCCGCGCAAACCGGTATACAAAGACCTTCGTTCCCTGTCCCGACTGCCTATTCGCCCATACATAATTATGAACGCCAAACACCATATCCCGAGACAACTTCAACTGCGACACCGCCGCCTCGGCGTCAGTACCCGCAGGATAATATCGCAAAAGGGCAGCAGCATCCGCGCCATATTTCTCCCCCACTTCCTTCCTGAACTCCACCGCACTCTTCGCCTGGCCGAACCCCTCATCCTCATTCCAGCCAGTGAGCAGGTCTACCCGGTTCTCCTTACCTTCTTTATAAATATCGGCAATAGCTTCCGGCAACACATAACCGTCGATGATCGGGCCCCTGCCGCCTTCTCCCGCCTTTAGCAAGGCCCCGGCAGACATTGCCCGAAGATCGCGGATCGACGCCGCCTTTAACTTCCCCATGGTCCCGACGCCTTCTTGCTCTGCCTTCGCCAGCCCCGCATTGCCATCGGTAAAACTGGCGCCGCTCTCGCCGATCGCCCGCCTCATAAGCCCCCTGGCCAACGGCGAAGCGACAAGACAATTGACGCTCATCGAACCCGCGGATTGGCCCGCGATCGTCACATTGCCGGGATCGCCACCAAAGGCGGCAATATTCTTTTGTACCCATTTCAGCGCCGCAATCTGATCCAGCAGCCCGTAGTTGCCCGATACATGATGCGCCGATTCCTTCGTCAATTCGGGATGGGCAAAAAATCCGAAGATCCCCACCCGGTAATTGATGCTTACAAAGACCACTCCCTTCCTGGCCATCGCCTCGCCGTCATAGATCGGTACGGCGCTGCCCCCGCTGCCAAAGCCGCCGCCATAAATCCACACCAGCACCGGACGTTTTTCCGCCGGTGAAACCGCCCCCGTCCATACATTCAGATAAAGACAGTCTTCGCCGATCGGTTTCTTCGGGATCAGGAATTCCTCCGACCACATGCTAAACGGTTGCGGAGAACTTTGCATCGGACTGGGACCAAATGCCGCGCACCGCTTCACCCCTGTCCAGGGCTGAAGCGGTTGCGGTGGTTCCCACCGCAATGCGCCTATCGGCGGCGCGGCAAACGGGACACCCTTATAGATATGAATTATTCCGGCCTTGTCCACCGTTCCGGATATCACCCCACCCTCTACCCTCACCTCCTCCAGTGACGCCGGAAGCGAAACCATCTGCACCGCCCACTGCGCCTTTATTTTCGGCTCATCGGTGGGCGATAACTCCAGCGCCCGCCGCAAGGCCGTCTGCGCCTCCTGATCCTCACCCCCCCGGTGTAAAAGCACGGCATATTTAAAATAGCTATCCTCGGTAGGTTGTTTTGTCTCCCCCAATGCGCCTTTCAAATAACCGGCCATCTTCAGGCAAACCGACGGAACCAGACAGTTCAGGTAGACATCATCACCAAACAACAGGACACTGGTATGGCCATACCGGCTTTCCCATTCATCGACGGCATTGATATACCTTGACCAGTCGAGGCCGGACTTTCCAAGGAAGGAGATATACCTAAACCGCCGCAGACGCTCCGGGTCACGCCCCATCACACTGTCTGTGATGTAATGCGCCCTATCCAGCAACGTATACAAAACCGTATCCTTCTCCCCGATCATGTGCTTCAGGTTCGACAAATAGATCCGGTCGACCCGCTGGGCATACAGCGGCCCATATTTCGTGGTGAACGATCGGGCATGCATCAAAAAGTAACTCATGTACTTCCTGGACACCGGATGCGTCATGAAAATATCGAAATTGACCTCGTTCTCCAGGTCCTGCTGCCCGTCAAAATACCGCGACACCTCATTGGAGTCTGCAACATGTTGAAATGAAGGGAAAAAACGGTCATAAAAGGAAGGATAGTGAACGGCAAAATCCGTCGAAAACCCTGGAAGACTGCCCGGTTCTCTCAACTGAGCCAGCAGCTGGATAAACCCGGTAATCTCTCCGCTCGACCCCGATATATAACGCAGTAGTTCACCCGAAGGAGACAACAGCAGGAAAGAGGGTACGGCCGTAATTCCGTATTTACGGGCGATCAGGGACCCCAGTTCGCTCTTGTCCAGCGAAGTGGGAACAAAAACATACCGCCGCAGGCTGTCGCTGATATCTTTCCTGGGAAAAACATCCTTTTCCAGCAGCCGGCAGGGAACGCACCAGGTGGCATGAACATACAGCAGGACGTCCTTGTTCTGTTGCCTGGCATCGGAGAAAATTTTTTTCAACTCCGCCGGCTGTGAAAGAGAGAGATCCGCTTGTCCCAGGCAAAACGCCAGCGAAATAGCATAGAGTAGGTGTCCTGACCTCATAATAAATGAAATTACAAAAAAAAGCAACAAGCCGGCAGAAACTGCCGGCCTGTTACGATTACCCGAACTAGGTTCCACATGCGAAGCATACCTTTTGAACACCGGCAGGGCCGCAACATGCGGAAATACCCTCGCCATCGTCGCAGGTGTTGTCGACTTGTGAACCGTCCCCGTAGGTACAGGTGCAGCATTGGTCACCACCCAGCACGTTCTTCAGCTGTTCGCGTGACAGTGATTTGAAGCTGCCCATTTCCCGGGTTGCGAAGTTTTTCTTCTTCATGGTAAAATGGTTAAAAATTAAAAAACGATGATCGACATGATCATCTGCCTAAACTTAAAGAATAAACGCTACACAGCGTGCATTGTAACCCTGCATTAACACCACTGCCGGATAATTGCATCGGATAAAACCTCCACTAATTTCCATACTGCAGGATCGCTGCAGTTTCAAAGACGATCTTTAGTTGCATTGATTTGATTACCCTCTATTCAGTCGAACATATGATATCGGAAAAAAAAGCTCCCTTTGAGATCTGGATCACTACCTACGATTGGCTAAGAGCATGCGGCAATAAGATCAGCCAAAACTTCTGCAAAGAAGAGATTACCACCCATCCCGACTATCCTTCCCTGTTGTCCATGATCGATTTTCTCGACATAGGAGGATTCTCCTACCAGGCAGTCCAGGCCGATCTCGATGCCATTCACCAGTTCAACTATCCGCTGCTTGCACACATAAAAAAGCCGGGCGAGAATTATATGAAGATGATAGCCGACCCCGAAGAATGGGCAAACGGGGAAACCGGCTACTGGTCCGGCATCGTCGTTTTTCCGGGCGAAGACGCCCGGTGGAAAAATGCACAAAATGACGTCTACCGGCAGGAACAGCGGCGCAACAGGATATTGGCGCTGGCCTTTATCGCTATCGGTTCAGGCCTTTTCACAGCCGCCATCCTCCGCTTTTTCGCCCTCACAGCTGGAACTGCCGCCACCATCGCACTCCCCCTGTTCGGACTCCTGTCCCTTTCAGGCATCGTATTCAGTATGCTGTCCCTGGGCCTCGAACTGGGCTTCCAGAATCAGCTCGTAAAACAGGTATGCGGCTCGGTAAGCAAAGGCGGCTGTGAGAAAGTGCTCAAAAGCAAATATGCAAAAGGAGTCGCCGGTATTACCCCTGCCGATCTGTCCACAACCTATTTTCTAACCCAGTTCGTCTTTTTTCTAGCGGGCAGCTGGTACCCGCCATTATTGATGGGGACAATGTCATTCGCATTCGGCGGGATCGTCGTCGCCGCACTCAGCGTCTATACACAGGCCTCGATTCTCAAGCAATGGTGCGCTATCTGCCTCGCCATTGTAGCCATATTAACGGCACAAACCGCCCTGGCCTTCCTGATACGGCCATCCTTTCAGGATCCGCTGCCGGAGACCGGCTTTCTGGGACTATTCGCCTTATTCACTCTCTGCCTGCTTCCTGTCAAGCGATTGGTAAAGGTGAACACCGCCAATAAATTCAAATTACAGGAGTTGAAGAGATGGAAACTGGATGGAGGTTTATTCATCGATCAATGGAAACAGGGGCGGACAATCGACGCTTCGATCTGGCAGAACGACCTTTTGCTGGGCGACGCGGAAGCCCCCTTACAGATTACCGTTGCCTGCAACCCCTATTGCGGTCCCTGTGCCCGGGAACATGCCCGCCTCGACGAATTGCTGCATAACTATAAAGGAAAGATTAAGGTGCAGATGCGTCTCCTCTGCAACGAGGACCAGGAATCGGATAAACGCACCATCGCCACGAAGGCGATCCTGGAAAGAGCAACCGCGGCAAAAGATAGCCGGCAGTTGCAGGATATGCTGACGGACTGGTTCACCTGGATGAACTACGACAAATGGTCCCGGAAATGGCAGCCGCAGTCCGCCAACGGACAGGGTACTGCCGCCACGGAAAGAATGCGGCAGCACATGCAATGGATAAAACAAAGCGAAATTGTCGCTACACCCACTTTTTTTCTCAACGGCCGCAAGATGCCCGGTCGTTATTCGCTCGCGGATATCGGCATCCTCATACCCCAGTTGATCGAGTTGACCAGCTAAAGATCTTGTAATCCTTTAAAGTTTCGATATTGGCCTTTCCATTCTACAAACAGCTGAATTCGATGGACTGCGGGCCCACCTGTCTCCGCATGATCGCGCGGTATTATGGCAAACACTACAATGCGGACAGCATCCGGCAGCGATCGGGTTTCGGCAAGGAAGGCTCCTCTCTGCTGGGCATCAGCGATGCAGCCGAAAGGATCGGCTTCCGCACACGGGGCGTACAGTGCACCGTTCAGCAAATATTGGATGAAGCACCCCTGCCCTGTATGCTGCACTGGAATCAGCATCATTTTGTCGTACTCCTTCCCGGTTCGTCCAAAAGAAATACAAAGGTGAAAGTGGCAGACCCCGCAAAAGGGATCATGACCTACACCGTGGCCGAATTCCGGTCACACTGGCTCTCGGGAGTCGACCCGGACGGCGAACAGCTTGGAACGGCATTGCTCCTGGAAACTACCCCTGCGTTTTATGAACAGGAAGACGAAAAGGAACATAAACTCAGCTGGAGCCTGGTCCTGCAATACCTGCAACAAAGCCGCCGTCAGCTGGTCCAGGTGATTGCCGCGTTGCTGGTCGCCTCCCTGCTGCAACTGATCTTCCCCTTCCTTACCCAAAGCATCGTCGACAAAGGGATCAACACCCAGGATCTTTCCTATATAACCGTTATCCTGATTGCGCAACTCATGCTGGTATTCAGTAGAACCGTGGTCGATTTTATCAGAAGCCGGGTGCTCTTGCGTATTTCCATAAACCTCAACCTTTCCATCCTCTCCGACTTCTGGATAAAGCTGACGCGCCTTCCCCTGAGCTACTTCGACGTCCATCATACCGGCGACACCCTCCAGCGTATAGCCGACAACAAACAGATCCAGACCTTCCTGACCGGCAGCGCGCTGAATACCCTCTTCTCTTTTCTGACTTTCGGCATCTACGGGATCGTCCTGGCCTCCTACAGCCCGACGCTCTTCCTGGCCTTCGCCATCGGCAGCATACTCTACTTCCTTTGGGTACGGTTCTTTCTGAAGGTCCGCCGCAAGATCAACTACCAGGTGTTCGGCTACTCTGCCAGGGAGAACAACGCAACCCTTCAACTGGTGCAGGGGATGCAGGAGATCCGGCTGAACAACGCGGAAAAGCGGAAACGCTGGGAATGGGAGGATATCCAGGTGGGTATCTTCAAACTCAATTTCAAAAATCTTACCTATAGCCAGGTCCAACAAACCGGGGCAACGCTGATCAATCAGGGAAAAGATGTCGTCATCACCTTCCTCGTGGCAGGGATGGTCATCGACGGGAAACTCACCCTTGGCGCCATGCTGGCCATTCAATATATCATCGGGCAGCTAAGCAACCCCGTCGAACAATTTGTCTCCTTTGTCCAAAACGCCCAGGACGCCCGGATCAGCATGGAACGGCTCAACGAAGTGCATCAGATGAAAGACGAAGAACCCGCCGACACTTCCTTTATCCGCCAGCTCCCCGAAAACAGGACCATCCGGTTCTCGAATCTTTCCTTTACCTATCCCGGAGCGGGTAACCCACCGGTTCTCAACAATATCGATCTCGAGATCCCCGGCGGTAAGGTGACGGCGATTGTCGGAGCAAGCGGAAGCGGAAAGACCACCCTCCTGAAACTGCTGTTGAAATTCTATGATCATTATGAGGGCGAGATCAGCATCGGCGAAACGAATTTTCGCTATCTCGGCCCCTCCTGGTGGCGAAAACAATGCGGCTCGGTTCTACAGGACGGCTATATCTTCAACGATTCCATCGCCCGGAACATCGCGATGGACGAGGAGATACCCGATCACAACAAATTGATCGATTGCTGCCGGACCGCCAACATCCTGTCCTACATAGAATCCCTGCCCAACGGGTTCAACAGCTTACTCGGCGCCGACGGCACCGGCCTGAGCCAGGGACAAAAACAACGCCTGCTCATCGCCCGGGCGATCTATAAAGAACCGGAATATCTCTTCTTTGATGAAGCGACAAATGCCCTGGATGCCAACAACGAGAAGACCATCGTGGAGAATCTCAGCGGGTTCTTCATGGACCGCACCGTCGTCATCGTTGCCCATCGCCTCAGCACCGTAAAAAACGCCGATAAGATCATCGTCCTCGACAAAGGCGGGATCGTCGAATATGGAACACATCAAAATCTTTCCCAGCAGAAGGGCCGATATTACGAACTAGTGAAAAATCAACTCGAGCTGGGCAATTAAACAAAACAAACCTGATCATGCCAACCACCCTGCACCGCCGGCATAACGGAATCCCTTCAACACCCGCCCATGGTGAAGATTTGCGTGGGGTCCGGTTGCAACTACGGTCGGAGAAGGCCCAGGAGATCATTTCCCGCCAGCCCGGATTTATGGAAAATTGGGCGTTATGGTTCTTCCTTGCGTTCCTGATGCTGATCGTCGCCGGCACCTGGCTGATCAGCTATCCCGATATCATCGAAGCCGATGCCACCCTCAGCTCCGCAAATGCGCCCAAGGAGATCGTTGTCCGCCAGGACGGTAAACTGACAAGACTGTTCGTGGCCAACGACAGCACGGTGCGTCAGGGCCAGGTCATCGGCTGGATCGAAAGCACCGCCGACCACTCGGAAGTGATCTCCCTCGCTGGCCGGCTGACCCAGGCGGAATCCTTCCTCCTGCAAAACAGCAGCGAGAAAGTATCAGGCGTCCTCAGCAAGCCTTTCTCCGGCCTCGGCGATCTGCAGGCACCTTACCAGCTGTTCATGACCGCATGGCTGCAATTCGACGATTACCTCGTCAACGGGTACTATTATAAGCGAAAGACCAGTCTGTTCGAGGACCTGGCCTTCCTGCAAAAGATGCACCGCTCGCTCGAGGAACAGCAGCGGCTGACACAGCAGGACCTGACCCTCGCAAGCGAGGCCGCCGAGGCCAACGATTCGCTGTTCCGTGACAGCGTTATATCCAAACAGGATCTCCGCGACCAGAAGAGTAAATTGGTGGCCAAACAAATGAGCTCACAGCAATTGACTACCTCCATGCTCAGCAACGAAAGCCAGCAGACAGCCAAACAGCGGGATATCGACGAACTGGAACACACGATCTCCCAACAGAAAGCCATCTTCAGACAGGCGCTGGAAACCCTGAGGAGCCTCGTCGACGACTGGATGAGAAAATATCTTATTACCGCTCCCGTAGCCGGCAAGGTCGTTTTCGTCGTCCCGCTGCAGGAGAATCAATTCCTGCTGACAGGCAAGACCGTTGGCTTTATCAACCCGCCCGACAGCCGGTATTATGCCCAGGTCATGCTGCCCCAGAACAATTTCGGCAAGATCAGACGCGGACAGAAAGTGAAACTGCGTTTTGATGCCTACCCCTATCAGGAATTCGGTGTGGTGGAAGGGCGGCTCTCCTATATCAGTAATATTCCTTCCGATAGCGGCTTCCTGGCGAACATCGACCTGCCCGCGGGGCTTTCCACTAACTACAAAAAAGAATTGCAGTACCGCAGCGGGCTGAGATCCCGTGCCCTGATCATTACCATGGACCAGCGCCTCCTGCAACGGCTATACCACGCCGTTATCAAAGGGACACAGCGATAGATCGCCTATTTCGACTCTCTTACATACCGCTCGATGATCTCCCGGTCGATATTCTCGTTCTCCACCTTCTCCATGCCCCGCTGGATCAGCGTATCATTACTGATGGTCACGGTAAAGGGAAAGGTCTTTCCCTCCCAGTTGTGATCGCTGTAGAAATCGAGGTGCTCGGTATACTGATTGCCGACGAGCGTATAGCTGCCGCCGCCCGCATCAAAATGATTGGAAGAATCCTTTGCCGGATTCAGGTCATGCTTCACAAAAGCAAAATGAGTGTTGTTGATGATCTTGATGAACTTAGAATCCCTGGTGTAATCGGTAACCGTGGCTACGCCCTTGGTGATCGTAGTACCGGATACCAACCGCCAGGTACCATTCATGCGAAGAGGTTCGGTTTGGAGTTTGCAGGAGCAAACAAGGCAGATGGCCGCCAGCAGGAGTGATAAGTTATATTTCATATTCTAAATATATAAAAACAAGTTCCCATTCCATCGAAAAAACTCTTTTTTCCGGCTATCTTTATCCTATGAAACCGAAATGCCAGTACCTTCTTCTCTTGCTCGCCGGCCTTTTCTCCCTGTCAGCCAGCGCCCAGCTCACCTTCAACAAGATCGATACAACGATGAAGATCGGTAAAGCAGGCTACCACGTCACCTGCCGGAACAAGAGCGTTACAGATAACGCAATCGCCATAAGACCGATCGGCATGGAAAGCGATGTCCACCCCCTGGACTTTCCGCTAAAAGGCCGGGTGTACGCCGCACAGGTGGACGATCTTAACAGTGACAGCTATCCCGACCTGATCCTGTTTATCTACACCGATTCCAACAGCATCCATGGCACCGTCATGTGCCTGCTCTCCGAGGCCAACAAATCACTCGCCCCCTGCTACCTTCCCGATATTTCCTATGACCCCAAGGTCAACAAAGGCTATAAGGGCCACGATAAGTTCACTCTGCTGGAAGGCAACCTGCTTCAGCGATTCCCGCTCTATAACCCCGAAGATAAAGACACCCCCACCGGCGGCACCCGTACGCTGATGTACCAGGTGGCAAGAGGCGAAGGCGGCCAGTTCAAGTTCAACCGCATCCGGTTCTACGACACGAAATAAAATGACCTCCATCTTCCCCTGTTCCTATTCGACCCTTTCTCCGGCCGCCCTGGCAATCTATATCGGCGAGCGATATTCTTTCGACAACGCCCGATGCCGGTTTCTCGTCCGCGGCGTCGGCGATACCTATCAGCTCGATACCCCGGCCGCCCGATTCATCCTGCGCGTATATCGTCCCTCTCATCGCAGTTATGCGCAGATAACGGCCGAAGTCGAATTGCTGCTGGTTGCAAAGAATGCAGGGGTCTCCCTCTCCTACCCCATCGCCGACAGCAAGGGACAATTTATCCAGAAATTCAATGGAGCAGAAGGCGAGCGTCATGCAGTTCTCTTCTCTTTTGCACGCGGGAATCCGGTGGCCATCCTGAACAAAGCGCAATTGCAAAACCTCGGAAGGCAGCTCGCCCGGTTTCACAATGTCTCCTCAACCGTCCAGCTTAGCGATAACCGGTGGACCTTCGATCCGGCCGCAACCCTGACAAAACCGCTCGAAACGATGAGACCTTATTTTGCCGATCTCCCCGAAGAATATGCCTGGTGGCGGCAGGCTGCCGAAAAAACGATCGCCCATCTGACCCAAACCGATACAACCGCTTTTTCAACCGGCTTCTGTCACTTCGACCTCCTGCCAAAGAACTTTCACTTCGAGGGTGACGAGCTCACCCTTTTTGACTTTGATTTCTTCGGCTATGGATGGCTGATCAACGACCTGATGACCTTCCGGGTCCATCTCGATCTCGACGTCCATTTCGGCCGGCTGACCCGCGAAGCCGCCGACCAATCTTACGACAGCTTTCTCACTGCCTATCGCGAAGTCCGCACCCTGCCCGATGCCGAAGCAGCCCTCGTCCCCTGGCTTGCGCTCGGCTGGTGGTGCTTCTATATGGATTTCCACTCCACCCATGACCAATTCTATCCGCTTGTTCAGCCTTCGCAGCTGAAAATGCGCACGGCCCTGATCCGGCGGCTCACTCCCTTAGCAACCGACTGAAAAAAGGTTCCAGCTGCGCCGCCAGCAACGCATGATCCTCCACGCTGGGATGCCCGCCACATCCCCTCGGCACCATCGGCTCGAAAAAGAAAGTCGCAACGGTCCGGCCCGAAGGATACTGCGCATCAATCGCCGCCTTCACGGCCATCAGACAATGCTGCAGCATCTCCCGTTCCGCACCCCGCACCATCGGACTGCTCAGCAACGCGATCTGCGCCGCCGGATATTTCGTCTTCACGAGTCGTACAAACCGAACATAGTCGCCGACAAACTTCGCACTGTCGAAAGGCGCCCGCGGCGTCTTTCCATCACCCTTGCTTAGATCATTTGTCCCCAGCGCAATGCTGACGATGACGGGCCGGTATTGCGCAAAATCCCAACGCCGCCGGCCGGTATCGCTGAGATCCGCGTGTTCATACACCTGCGGCATCGACGGCGCGTCCCTGTTCCAGGTACGATAGATGCCGATACCGCTCACGCTGCTGAGCAGATAGTTCACCTTCAACGCCCTGGCCACCCGCGGGCCATAGGCGTAATAGCCGTTGTGATGATCGGAATAGTCCCCGATTCCGCAAGCCATCATGGACTTATCCGCCAAAGCCCCACAGGTAATGCTGTTCCCGATAAACTCGATCACCGGCGCCTCGGGCCGTTTCAGCGCCAGCAACCCCTGACCCGCGATCTTTTCAATGAAGATGGCGCCGCTCATCGCCTCCGTCATCTTATAGATCCACACGGTATGAACGCCCGCCGAACCCGTTTTTATCACGAGCGGCTGCCGGCTCCCGCCCTCGATCCGGATACTCCCCTGGTAAACGCCATCCAATTCATACTGCAGGTAGTTATGCCCGCCACCTGCCGGGAGTTGCACATACACCGCACAGCCCGTCCCCGAAAACTGAAACCCGAAATGAACGGCACTGCCGATCATCTCCACTTCCCCGGCCCCCGTAAGCATCCATCGTCCAAAAGGATGCAGCGCCGAAGCCGGCAACACGTTCACCCCGTGGTGCAAATCATTCGCATGGCCCCCGGTCGCATCAGCCCTTGTCCCGAAAATCGTCAGGGCAAAAAATCCCAAAAGTAAGATCATCGTTCTCATACTACCCGTTTTCACCAATACTACTGATTTTTCCCGGTACTCCGCACGCTTGCAAATCCCTCCCCGGTTTCGTACCTTCATCAGGCAAGCAACATGCATGCGGCGCCCACTAACCTTAATCTGGCTGCTCCTTCTTGTTCATAGCCTCTATGCGCAGCAATATCTCTTTGCACTCTACACCCCGAAAGACGGGCTCATCAACAACCGCGCCCGCTTCCTCTACCAGGATAGCCGCGGCAGACTCTATGTCTCTACCTACGGCGGATTGAGCGTCTACGACGGCAGCCGTTTTATCAACTATACCACCGACAACGGCCTGGCGACAAGTCTCATCAACGACATCCTGGAGATGGGTGATGACTCGCTTTGGATCGCCCCCAACGGCACGGCCCTGCATTGCCTCGTCCATGGGGTGATCAGGGACATCCACACCGCCGACGGTTTTTATCCCGTCGTCAACCAGCTCGTCCGCTGCAGCGACGGCATACTCTACGGCATCTCCGATTACGGCCTTTTCCGGTATCAGCACAACCGGTGGATCCGGGTGCCGCTTCAGGATGGCCAGGGCCGCACAGTTGACGGACCGATTGTCCAGGCCGTCGAGATCGATCACCGCCTGCTCATCCTCACCGACCGCTTTTCAGGAGCCTATCCCGGTCCCAGCTGCCTCCTGCTTTACGACCCCACCACGCAGCGTGTTACCATCGCCGCAAAGCACGCCGACTTCTATTACCTGGTAAAGGCCCCCGGCACCGGCATCTTCGTCACCACCTCTGCCGGCATCCGCCGGCTCGACCCGGCCGCACTTCAACAGGATTCTATCCGCCTGCTCCATCTGTCCGCCCCCTGGCAGGCCGCCGATCCGATCCTCTGTGGATACGCCTATTTCGATCGCCATCACGACCTCTGGCTTCCCCTGGAACAAGGCCTCATACGGATCGATTCCGCAACCGGCAGCCTGCAGAGCTTCACGACAGCCAACGGGCTGCCACCCGGCGCAACAACCGCCGTCCTCCAGGACGCGGAAGATAATATCTGGTTTGCCAACGATCGCAACGGCATCGTCAAATGGCCAGGCCGCCGGGTCGCCTCCTATGCCCGGCCCCAACCCGGTTTTACCGTAAACGATCTCTGCACCGTCGCCGGCACCGATTCCGTCTGGTTCTATGACAACAACCGGCGCAGCCTCCTGCTGATGCGGGATAGCACCCGGCAGCTTTTCCTGCCCGAAGGTGACGTGCCCAACAACAGCCGGGTGTATTTCGGCGTCAACAGCTGGATCACCGCGGGCAACGATCTCTATTCCCTGCATTTTCTCCCGGGCCACCGCTTCCGGGCGGTTCCCTTCCGCCACGACAGCTCCTTCCGGTTTGGCGGCGGCTGCATCGACAAAAAGGGAAACCTCATCCTCGTCTCCGATAAGCTCACCGTCGTCCTCACTCGTCAACTCCCCGTTGTCTCGGCCCGTCAACTCCCAGTTGTCTCCTCCCATCACTCCCCCGCCGCCACCGCCCGGCAGCCCACCCCGCTTCACCCGCTACTGCAATACCCCCTACCTTATTTCTGTGATCAGGTTACCATCGACTCCGCGGGACGCATCTGGACCGTCAGCCGTTCCGATGAACTGCGGGTCTTTGGGTTGACAATGACCGATACCGGCCCCCGCCTGAACCTCCTCGCCGCCTTCGAGGGACCACCGGGAAGCGCCCGATCCATCACCGTCGACAACGCCGGTCACGCGTACATCGGCACCAGGGATCATGGGCTTTATTGTCTGTTCTTCAAGGACCTTCGTTTTCTCTACTGGAAACACCTCACCACCCGCAACGGCCTCTCGGAGAATTATATCAGCAATCTTCAATGCGACGCCGACAATACCGTATGGGTTTGTACCCCGGCGGGACTCGACCGTATCCGCTATGCCGATTCCTGCTTCACCATCGATAATCTCACCTATAACCACGATAACTACCAGGGCGTCTACAAGATCCACTCCACCCGCGACGGCGTCCACTGGGCCCTCGTAATGCAGGGATACATGAAGATCGGGCCGTTTCCCGCAAAGCGAACGAACTACAGCCCGCAGATCCTCTTCTCGGAAGTGCTGGTAGACAATGTCCTCACCCCGAATACGCCCACCACTCCGCTGTCCCTTCACTACGATCACAACACGATGACCTTCCATATCGGCGTGACCAGTTTTATCGACGAAGCGCAAACCCGCTATTCCTATCTGCTCGAAGGAAGCTCCAACCATCAATGGAGTCCGCCCACCAGCGAATCGGCCATCCACTTCGTCAATCTCCCGCCCGGAAAATATACCCTGCGGGTAAAAGTCCAGTTCCTGGCCGGTGATTACCCCGACGGGAACTCCAGCTACCCCTTCGTCATCCATCCGCCCTGGTGGCAGACGGCAGGATTCCGCGCCGTCCTTCTACTCGTCATCGCCACCCTTACCTTCCTCGGCATCCGCGCCTATATCCGCCGTCGCCTGCTCCACCAGCGGCTCGAACTGGAGAACCAGCAGGCGATAGAAAAAGAACGGACACGCATCGCCACCGACATGCATGACGAACTGGGTGCCGGCCTCTCCCGCATAAAATTCCTTAGCGAGACCATCGGGATAAAAAAACAGCAACAACTGCCCTTCGAAGAGGAGATCACGGGCATCCGGCGGTATTCGCATGAAATGATCGACAAGATGGGCGAGATCGTCTGGGCCCTCAACGAAAGGAACGACTCCCTCAGCGATCTGCTGTCCTATACCCGGAGCTATGCGGCCGAATACCTGCTGCAAGGCGGCATCCGTTGCCAGGTGGAAACCCCGGCCGACCTGCCCTCCGGTTTTGTCAGCGGCGAGTTCCGCCGCAACGTCTACCTCACCATAAAGGAAGCCCTGCACAACATCGTCAAACATGCCCAGGCCGAACAGGTCGACATCCGCATGGCCGTCCAGCCCGGCAAGTTCCTGCTTATCACGATCGCCGACGACGGCATCGGCTTCGACCGCGAAAGGATCCGCCCCTTTGCCAACGGAATCAATAACATGCAGCGGCGCATCCGCGACCTCGGCGGAACCCTGGCAATTTTCACCGGACCAGGCACCACCATCCGGCTGTCCATACCCCTATAAACCGGCCCACCCGTTCGTTAACTTTCGTACTATTGTCCCATCACCCATTTACCATTAGTTTCACCGCATGTCCATCAGCCTCATCATAGTGGAAGACCTCGACGAGGTTCGGGAAGGATTAAAGAACTTTCTCGCCCTGAGTCCGGAATTCATCATCCTCGACACCTTCAAAACGGCGGAAGAAGCCATCGAAGCCATCCCCCGCCTCCAGGCAGACATCGTGATCATGGACATCAACCTCCCAGGCATCAACGGGATCGAATGCATCCGGCAAACCGTCGCAAAGACAAGCCGGACCCAATACATGATGTTCACCGTCTATGAAAACGACGAAAAAGTCTTCGAAGCCCTCAAGGCCGGAGCCTCCGGCTACCTGTTAAAGAACACCGGACTGATCAATATCATCGAAGCGCTGAAAGAACTGTACGAGGGCGGTTCTCCTATGAGTTCCAACATCGCCCGGAAGCTGGTCCGCACACTCCAGGATCCACCCTCCAAAAACGCCGCTCCCGTCGCCGAAAGCCTGTCATCCCGAGAGAACGAGATCCTCCAACTGCTGGCCCGCGGGCTTCTTTATAAGGAGATTGCCGATCAACTCACCATTTCCACCAGTACCGTCCGGCAACACATCCATCGCATCTACGAAAAACTCCACGTGCAAAATCGCACCGAAGCGATCAACAAAGCCTTTCGCCCCTAAGTAACTTTCGTTCTATTGACGTACCCGCTTCACGGGCGTAGCTTCGGCAAAAACAAAAACCCCATGTGTCAGCAAGCAAAGATCCCCGCGGTTCTCTTTCTCCTTCTTCCCCTGTTCGGTATTGCTCAAAACGACAGCACACAAAAAACCGTCAAGCCAAAAACAGAACATCATTTCATCGGTATCGGCTTCCGCGCCGGCCTTAATTTCGCCAACGTCACCAGCGCCTCGCAGATCAACAGCAGCAGCCGAACCGGGTTTCATGCCGCCATCTTCTACTCGCCGGTGGGCCAGGTCCTCGCCCCTTACTCCGAGCTGAGCTTTTCCCGGCAGGGCTATGATTATTCCACCGGCCAGACCAGCACAGGTGTGATGCTCGACTATCTGTATTTCGCCCAGCTGATGGCGATCAACATCACCAAATACGTGCAGATCCAGGTCGGCGCGCGAACGGCCTATCTTCTCAATGCAAAAAAGGATAGCGCCGGGACAAAGACCAGCACCGACAGCCTGGGGATCAATTCCCTGGTCGACCAGTTTCATCGCATCGATTTCGGCGCCACCGGCGGCCTGGAGATCCATCCCTTCGCGGGCCTGCTCTTTGGCGCACGGTACAATATCAGTTTCACCGGTCTGTTCAAACAACAGCTGTCCGCCTACACCGGCGGCGGATCGACCTCCGGCTCCGGCATCAACCCCAAGAACAACGTCATCCAGCTATTCATCGGCTATCGCTTCTAAAAAAATGACCATGAAGAACGTCACCCTCCTGCTGATCGTCATCGGCGGCGCCGTCAATAGCTCAACCCAAACCCGAATTTATAAAGCGGGTTCTTACTATCGTACGGCACATCTTCCTTTTGTCCCCTCACCGCAGCCATCGAAGAGGGTAATTCGATCGGCAGATGTCCGCCCGGCTTATCCTTGCCGAAGATGACATCCAGCACGGCTGCATCACTGGCGCCAAAATCCGCGAGCAGACCCTTTGCCTTCGCGCTGATCTCGGGGATCACCGCCGGCCGGTCGAGATAGATATCGACGATCGTCGGCACCTTGCCGAGCAGCTGCAGGATGCTGTCCTTCTGCTTTCCTTTAAAATCAAGGTCGCCGTGATGGAACATCCGGGCCATCATGATCGGCGACTCCACCGGAACAAACGGCGTCTTCAACCGGAGGATGGCGATATCCGCTTTCCCGGGTTTGTCGACCACCGTACCATATCGCGCCGCCACGGCCGAATCGACGTTGCGTACATAGATCTTCAGCTTGCCCGGCGCAAGCGGCAACAGCTTGCCGTCGTTTTTCAACAGCGTCATCGCCCTGCGTTGCGAGACTTCTCCGGCCTTCATGGATTCGGCACTGCCGACCACCTGCAAGACCTTCGACTCATCGACAAACGGATTATCAAAAAGCCCCAGTTCGAATTTCTGCCGCAAAAGTCTTCTCGCACTGGAATCGATCCGCGCTTCCGTCAACTTTCCACTCTTCACCAGCTGCACGACGATCTCCGGGCAGTTCTCCCCTCCGAATTGATCCACCCCCGCATCGATAATCTTTCTGACCCGCTCCTCCCGCGACAGCTTCTCCACCCCCCAGGCCCGCGCCGGCCACACCGTGCCGCCCATATTCCCGTCCGTGACAAGCCCCCAGTCCGTACACACCACGCCGTCATAGTGATATTTGTTCCGCAGGAGTCCCGTGATGATATCCTTGTTATAGGAAAACCCGACATCCTCGCTCGTCTGCCCCATGGGGACACCATAGTAGGGCATGATCGCCGCGGTGTGCACCTCAAAGGCCGCTTCAAACGGGATCAGATGATAGTTGAAGTTCTTACCCGGATAGACCTGACCCTTCTGAAACGGGAAATGCGGGTCGAGGCCTTCCTTCTGCGGACCGCCGCCGGGAAAATGTTTCGTCATACAGGCCACGCTGTTGGAATCCAGCTTATCGCCCTGGTAACCCAGGATATAAGCCCTGGCCATCCGTGCCGTCAGCTGCGCATCCTCCCCAAACGTCCCGCTGATCCTCGGCCAACGGGGTTCAGTCGACAGATCGATCTGGGGATGCAACGCCTCCCGGATACCGACAGCGAGGTATTCCCGGCGCGACACATCGGCAAACTGCCGCGTCATCGCCGAGTCACCGATCGCCCCAAGTCCCAGCGGTTCGCACCATTGTGAAAAACTGTGGGCCGACATCGCAAAAATATTGCTGCTGAAATGATTCCGCGGATCCGAAGCGATGGTCATCGGGATACCCAGCCGCGTGGAATCCTGCAGGTAATGCTGCATATTATTGTACCACCTGGCCAGCATCTCCGGTGAAGGCACCGCCCAAAGGTTGAAATGATTCATCTTTAGCCCCTGCACCAGCTTCAACGCATTTGGCGCAAACGCAAACATCCCCTTCGCCGGCTTGTCCCCGATCGATCCGTCATCATTCACCCGGGCCCCGTTGATAAAGAGCAGACCTGCTTTCTCTTCGAGCGTCATCTGTTTCAGCAGATCGTCCACCCGCGCTTCCACCGGCTGGCTGCTGTCCTCATAGACATCCATCTTTCCATTCTTGTTGAGATCGCGATACTTGTTGGCGGCGGTATTGATCTGATTACAGGAGAGAATGCCCAGCGTTAGGGTCAGCAACGCTGCGGCGGGAAGGAGTTTTGCGGCTGGCATAAGCATTATGTTAGTATGACACAAAGTAGGGATAATCCCCAAATCGCCAAAAACATTTTCCCCGTATCTTCCTTATCTTTAACCGAAAACCACATCCCCGTAATATGAAAAAGTCCGCGCTGTTTTTCCTTCTTCTCACCACCCTCGGCACCCAGGCGCAAAAGGTCATCGACATCAGCTACAGCACCGATAACCAGGGCCGTTATATCTTCACCGCGAACAACAAGGCCTATTGCCCCTATGTCATGCGCATCGACTTCCCGACGCTCGACAACCTGAAGGCCGATCACTCGCTGCCCTATGACATCGAGTTAAAGCCGGGTTCCGCCAGGATCATCACGCTCTCCCCCATCGACAAGTCGAAACCGACAAAGCTCAATTATAAAAGCAGCAACCGGAAAGGGCTGATGAATCCCGTCGTCAATCCCAACTTCACCTATCTGCTTCCCACCGCCCCCGGTCTGGAAACCCAGGCCTACCGCATCCCCAACAAAGGCGTCGGCTCCACTCCCGGCGGCCAGGACAGCGGCTACTCCGTCCGGCTCCGCGCAAAAGCCGGTGACACTATCTACGCCGCGCGCCGCGGTGTCATATCCGCGATAGACGTGAGCAACACCGAGAATGACGCCGGCGCCTCCACGACCACCAGTTGGAACTTCGTCGAGATCTATCATGCCGACGGCTCTTTTGCCCAATACGGCATCCTGAAAAAGGACGGCGCCCTCGTAAAACCCGGTCAGCCCGTCGAAGCGGGCACACCCATCGGCATCGTGGGCGGCGACCAGTATGGCCGCGGTTCCGAGATCCGCTTTAGCGTCAGCTATTATCCCGGAGTCCCCAACACCCAGATCCCACTCAAGATCTGGACAAAGGGCAATGGCAGGGGCGAGCTCAAACAGGGCGCCTTCTACACCAGCGAATTCACAAAGGCCCTGCTCACCGCGGAGACCGGCAAGGCTGCCGCAAGGAAGGCGCCGGCCAAAAAACCCTCTTCTCACCACTAGACGCCCATCTCCATCGGCACGCCAAAACCGGGTCCGCGCCGGATATTTGATTTTCGTATCTTTGCCGCATGGAACCCTCGCAAAGCCTCGAAGATTTCTACCACAAAAAGCTGGACTGGCTGCCCGCCAATCTCAAAAAGGAGATGGGGCATTTCAACGTATTCCGCCTTGCCGACGTCCTCGGCAAGCCCCATAGCCCCATGCCTTACCGGCGCATCGATTTTTATAAGGTGTCCCTGATGATGGGCTGCAACCGCCTGGAATATGCAGACAAGGTCCTCGACATCGACGGCCCCGCCCTCGTCTTCTCCAACCCCCTCATCCCCTACAAATGGGAACGCCTGTCACCCGAACCCACCGGCTTCTTCTGCATCTTTACCGAAGCCTTCTTCCGGCAGTTCGGCCATATCCGCGACTATCCGCTCTTCCAGCCGGGTTCCACCCCCGTCTTCGCCCTCTCGCCCGATCAGGCCGCCATGATCGCCGCCCTCTACGAACGCATGCTCACCGAGATCCGCTCCGACTACGCCTATAAATACGACGTCCTCCGCACCCTCGTGTTCGAATTGATCCACCTGGCGCTGAAAATGCAGCCCGCCAACACCTCCATCTACGCCAACTCCAACGCCGCCGTCCGCATCTCCTCACTCTTTATGGAACTGCTCGAACGACAGTTTCCCATCGAATCTCCTTCCCAGCAGATCGCGCTCCGGGCCCCCTCCGAATACGCCGCACATATGGCCATCCACGTCAACCACCTCAACCGCGCCCTCCGCGAAACCTCGGGCAAGACCACCACAAAACTCATCGCCGAACGCGTCGTCCAGGAAGCCAAATCCCTGCTGCGCCACACCACCTGGAACGTCGGCGAAGTCGCCTCCTGTCTCGGCTTCGCCGAACGCTCCCACTTCATCAACTTTTTTAAAAAGAACACCCGCCTCTCCCCCGGCACCTTCAGGGATAATCATCCCATTGTTTGATTTTTGCACTTATTGGTTTGATATTCGCATCCAATCCCCCCGCCCGCGATCCTACCTTTGCTGGAGAAAATTATAAGGTATGGAAAAGAAAGTATGGTTTATCACCGGCGCTTCGAAAGGACTAGGACTGGCACTCGTCAAAAGACTCCTCGCCGAAGACCAGCTCGTTGCCGCCACCTCCCGGGTGCTGGAAACGCTGGAAGAGGCCCTGCCTGACGCACCCGCGGACCAATTCCTCCCTCTCGAGGTCAATCTCTCCGACGAAGCTTCCGTCGCAAGCTCATTGCTCACCACCTATGAGGTCTTTGGCCGCATCGACGTCGTCGTCAATAACGCCGGCCATGGCATCGGCGGCGCCATCGAAGAGCTGCCGCTCGAAGAGATCCGCGCCAACTTTGAAGGGAATATCTTCGTTCCGATCCTCGTCATCCAGAAAGTGATGCCCTACCTGCGCAGGCAGCGCTCGGGACATATCATCAACATCTCTTCGATCGCGGGCTTTGCCGGCGTCGTCGGCTGGTCCGCCTATGCGGTCGCCAAAAATGCGGTGATCGGTCTGTCGGAAGTGTTGGCCCGCGAGGTCCGCCCGCTGGGCATTCACGTTACGGCAGTCGCTCCCGGCGCCTTCCGCACCCAGTTCCTCACAAGTGAGTCCCTGGTCTTTGGCGGCGCCACACGCGAAGATTACGAGGATGTACACCCGTCCCACACGAAATATCTCTCCATCGACGGGAAACAGATCGGCGATCCGGTAAAAGCCGCCGCCGCCGTGATCGCTGTCGCCGACTCCCCCGAACCTCCTACCCTGCTCTTCCTCGGAAGCGATGCCTATAACCGCGCTACCGCGAAGATGCGCCACCTGGACCGGCTTATCTCTGACGCATTCGACCCTCGGGATTGTCGCGTTCCCACAACATGAGGAAAGCAAACGGTCGCTAGTTTTGTATCGTCAACAAATGATAAATCAAAAAAAGCACCATTATGCAAAAGATCATTCCCTTCCTGTGGTTCGACAACCAGGCCGAAGAAGCAGCCAACTTCTACGTCTCCGTATTCAAAAACTCGAAGATCAACAACGTCACCCGCTATGGCGACGCAGGCCCCGGCCCAAAAGGCACCGCCATGATCGTCACCTTCACCCTCGAAGGCCAGGACTTCTATGCCCTCAACGGCGGCCCGATGTTCAAATTCACCGAAGCGGTATCCCTGTATGTAAATTGTGAGACCCAGGAAGAAGTGGACAAGCTGTGGAACACCCTCATCTCCGGCGGCGGAGCGGAAAGCCAGTGCGGCTGGCTGAAAGACAAATACGGCCTTTCCTGGCAGATCATCCCCACCGCCCTGCAACGGATCCTCGGCGGTCCCGATCCCGTCAAGTCCGGCCGCGCCATGCAGGCCATGCTAAAAATGCAAAAGCTCGATATCAAAGCGCTCGAAGCCGCCTACGAAGGGAAATAGCGCTTATTGCACCGCAAAGTCGCGGACCGGCTTACTCGCTACGCAGGGACCTCACTGGATTGGCCAGCGCGGCCCGCACCGCCTGCCAACCGATGGTCAGCAACGCCAGCCCAAGCGCGGCGCCACCCGCCACGACAAAAACCCACCACCCAATGGAAACCCGATAGACAAAATCCTGCAACCACCGGTACATCCCCCACGCCGCCAACGGCGAAGCGATGACGATGGCAACAATGACAAGCCGTAAAAAATCCCGCGAAAGAAGGGCGACAATGCTGGCCGCGCTGGCGCCCAACACTTTCCGGATCCCGATCTCCCGGGTACGCACCTGCGCCGTATAGGTAGCCAGACCAAAAAGCCCAAGACAGGAGAGAAAGACCGCGACACCGGCAAACAACGAGAAGAGACTGCCCGTACGAATATCCGCGCGATACATTCGCTCGTAGTTCTGATCCAGAAATCCGTAGTCGAAGGCGAAGCCGGGGTTATACTGCTTCCAGATCCTCTTCGCGGCAGCGATCGCCTTCGAGGCTTCATGACCGTTGGTCTTTACATAGTATACCGAACCGGCAGCCCGGTACCGTAAGACCAGCGGAGCGATGGCCGTATGCAGCGACTGAAAATTGAAATCCCTGATCACCCCGATAATAGTGCCATTGACGTCGTGCAGCTTAAACCGCTTCCCGACCGGATCGGCGATCCCCATCTGCCGCACGGCTGTCTCATTCAGGATAAAGTGGGTGCTGTCCGCCGCCCGCCCGCTAAAATTGTCACCGGCGGCAAGCGGGATCTTCATCATCGGGAGCAGCCGCTCGTCGACGTTCAGAAAATTGACGACGAATACACTATTGATGGGTTTGCCGTCCCAGTCCGTCTCGCCGGTGCTGTTATGGACATCGACAAGGTTGTCATTGGACACCGCCACCTCCTTTATCGCCGGCTCTTCCCGAAGTTGATCCAACACGGCACGGGAATGTTCCCACATCTGCCGGCCGAAGAAGGTAAACACCTGGCTCCGGTTGTAGCCCGGGTCACGCTGACGAATATAACTAAGCTGCCCACCGATCACCAGGGTCGCGATGATCAGCCCCACCGAAAAAACAAATTGCGTCGTCACCAGCACCTTCCGGAAAGTGACATTCCCAACCCCCTTGATCACCCCCTTTATCGCCCGGAGGGGTTCGAAGGAAGAAAGCAGCAACGCGGGATACACCGCCGAAGCCAGCAACACACCCACACCGGTAACCGCCACCACCTTCCATAAACCGGTATCGGTAATGTCCGGGTGAACCTGTTTGCCGGCAAGCGAATTATAATAAGGGATCAAAAGATAGATCAACCCAAAAGCCAGCACCAGCGAAACCACGTAAAAAAGGACCGTCTCCACCACGAACTGGGCAAACAACTGCCGCTTCGCCGCACCGATGATCTTCCGCACGCCCACCTCCCTTGCCCGCAACATCGCCCGCGCCGTGGAGAGATTGACATAATTGATACTTGCGATCAACAGGATGAATACAGCGATCCATATAAAAATGCGCACCGTCTGCAACAACGGGGCGCTGCCATCCGCCTTACGCAGATGGATATCTTTCAAGGGCTGTAGCTGGAACGCGTCCTCGGGCATCGAGACCCTTATCTGGGGCGCGGCCTTCATCTGGATGGCCAGCAGCTTTTCGCCGATCGCTTTCGTAGAAACCCCCGGCTGAACCTCCAGCAACGTGAGATAGCCAAAATTGCTCCAGTCGGATTCCATGGTAGGATTGAGGCCCGTCCCGTCATAGTCCCGCCGGAAGGTGGTGATCGGGAACAGGAGATCGGCCTTGATCGAAGAATTTTCCGGAATATCCGCCAGCACACCACTCACGACAAACGGGTCCTTATGATCACCCATGATCACCTTCCCCATCGGGTCGGCGGCGCCAAAATATTTCCTGGCCGTCGATTCCGTTATGACGACGGATTGCGTGTTTGGCCACAACTGCCTCGCATCTCCCGCCAGCAGCCGGAAGTCCAGCATTTGCAAGAGATTGGAATCCGCATAGAGGGCCACCGGCTTGTCAAACGGCCGGTCGCCATAGCTGAAAACCCCGTATCGCCAATCGGGAAAGAACCGCACCGCATTCACCACCCCGGGGATATTTTTTACCGCAGCGGGCCCCACAGCTGCCGTAGTCGTTTCGTACACCTGCCGCGTAGCCCCCATGACACCCGGCGTATTCACCCGGTAGATATTCGCCGCCTTCCGGTGAAACGCATCGTAGCTCATTTCATCCTGCACCCATAACAGGATCAGTATCCCCACGGCCAGGCCGATGGTCAGCCCGAGCACATTGATCCCCGAATAGAGTTTGTTGCGGAGGATATTCCTCCAGGCGGTTTTAAAATAATTGCGGATCATAATTGGATCATAATTGATTAAATATAGCTAAAATCCGGGGGCCTTCCGCGGCGCCAGTAAAGTACATTTGATGACAACCACTCCTTATGCGCCACCGCCCGATCCCCATCTTCACAGCATTCCTGCTGTTACTCGCAGCCATTATCATTCCAGGCTGCCATCCCTCGTCTTCGCTCCTCCGGCCCCGGTCCGCCGCCTTCCAGCAACCCGCCCCCGCCACCTACCGGGTACGGTTAAAGACGACAAAAGGCGTCATCCTGTTGCAGGTCGACCGGGAATGGTCGCCACATGGCGCCGATCGCTTTTACCAGCTCGTCCGGCACGGCTATTATGATTCCGCCGCCTTTTTCCGGATCCGCCACGCCAACTGGGCGCAATTCGGTGTCGCCGCCAACCCCGCCGTCGCAAGCGCCTGGCGCCATGAAACGATCCCCGACGATCCCCGCCGCCTCTCCAACACCCGCGGCACGGTCGACTTCGCCTTCAAAGATCCCAACGGCCGCACCACCCAGCTGTTCATTAACCTGCGGGATAACAGCAGCACCCATGACAACGAACCCTTTGTGCCGATCGCCCGGATCATCGAAGGGATGGACGTCGCCGACTCTCTTTTCTCCGGCTATGGCGAAAAAGCCGGCGGCGGCATCCGCGGAGGCAAACAGGATTCCCTATTCGCAGAAGGCAACGCCTGGCTTCACCGCAATTTCCCACGCCTCGATTATATCCTGCAGGCTCGCATCATTGATGTGAATCACTAATTTTCGGCAAACGACCGTAATTTTCATAAAAACCCCGGGTTTTTAGAGGCAATTCTGTAATTTCCAATTGTCGTCCTGCCGCGCTATACCAACTACTACACATGAGGAAACAAACGCAAAGGGTGTCTCAATTATTGAGACACCCTCTTTTTTGCGGACCATATTCGTTATCGGATCAGTATTGCGGATTCTGCGCGACAATAGGATTCTGCTGGATCTCCGTCAATGGGATCGGCCAGACGAACCGGAAGTCGCTGTACGGGATGGCGCCCTGTCCTGCCGTGTAGGACCCGCCACAGTTGTAGACGGTGAACGGCTTCACGGAAGCATTCACCGCTTTTGCCGGGATGCCGCCGCCGGCGGAATAGACCGGATCAGTGCCTAACCGGTGGATATCGGCCCAGCGCTTACCCTCACCCAGGAATTCCACCCTTCTTTCGAAGAGGATGGCTTTCACCAGTGCGGTCTGATCGGCAAAACCTCCCGCTGTATACGCTTCCGTCGACAGACCCAGGGACCGGTTCCGGACGCCGTTCAACAAGCCGACCGCCTGCGCCGAGACACCGCTGGTGCTCCTGGCCACGGCCTCGGCCATGGTGAGCAATACTTCAGCATACCGGATCTGCGGGGCGTAATCACCCAGCCCGATGCTATCCCGGTACTTATAAACAAACAAGCTCTGGCTGCCGTTGGCATCGCTGCCCTTACTGACGACAGTAACTCTCCGTTTGTCGTCACAAAGCCATCTCGGGTCATTCCAGATGATGGGAGAAACGACGATCAATCCCCTCCCCTTATGGTCGGAGGCGGCATAAACCGTAGAGATGGCCGCATTGACCCCGGGGTTGTCAAGCGCATCGTTCTTAATGGAGAAGATACTTTCCTTCGTGCTGTAATTGCCCAGTTTGAACGGATCATCGGGGTTGGCGTCCATGGTCCAGCCGCCGATGGGGCTGGTAAAGGGACCACTTCCCGAAATGATCTTGTTGCCTTCAGCGATAACCCCTGCCCAATCCCCCATGTGAAGCTTCACCCGCATCTTGAGCGCGATGGCCGCTGCCTTGGTAGCGCGGTAGACCTGGTTGGTCACCGGCAGATGAGCTTCGGCAAAATCCAGATCGGCCAGGATATTCGCATAGACGCTGTCCGTACGCATCCGAGGCCTCGTGTAAATAGCAGCCACCGCCGTGCTGGAAGCGATAGCGGAGTCCCGCCAGGGTACCCCGACGCCCTTGCCTCCGCCATCGGCGTACGGCCGGGCAAAATGGATCAGCGCCTCATGATGCGCCATTGCCCTGAGAAAACGGCATTCCGCCGTGTATTGAATCGCTATCGAATCGGTGATGACCTTGACCTTTTGGGCGCCCTCAAAGCCGGCGACACAGACATTGGCTTCGTTGATCAGCGCATACAACCCCTTCCACATAGCAACTACGTTCGGGGCAACGGAGTTCTGGGTGTTCTGGTAGACGATCTGGTAAAAGGTCGCGATATTCACCAGGTCCTCCCCCCGCATATCCCCCTGCTCGATATTGGCGGCTCCAAACGGATATCCGCGACGGCTGCCGTCCGTATACAGGCCACTCTGTGCGGCGTCATACACGCCGTTCAGGGAGAGATCGCAACGCGCCTTCGTAGAGAAAGCGGTTGCGGATGTGACGGAATTATTGGGAGCCGTTTCCAGCACCTTCTTGCAGCCGGAAAGAGCGGTGATGACCAGTGATCCTATGATGATTGTTTTCTTCATGATGCATTGATTGAAATGTTACGAAATTAGAAGCCTACCGATAAACCAACCGATACACTCCTGATCTGCGGCGATACGGCATTGTCGACACCGGCTGTGCTGATGTTCTCCGGATCGGCGCCCTTATACTTCGTCCAGGTATGGACGTTCTGAGCCTGTGCAAAGGCCTTGATCGAACGGATATTCCCGTTGCTCCACTTCAGCATCTTCTGACCCAGCTCGTAGGACAGGATGATATTTTGCAGCTTCAGGAATCTCCCGTCCTCGACGAACCGGGAATTGCCGATATTCGACTGGCTGATATTGGCGTCCTGGCCATACATCACCTTGGGCACATCGGTGACCTGGCCGGGGTGCGTCCAGCGATTCAGAATCTCGGCGCCGTTGTTCTGGAATTTCTGATTGAACAGCACATCCTGACGGGTAACGTTCATGATCTTGTTACCACCCGAGTAGCGGAACATGAATTCCAGTCCGATACCCTTATACGTAAAGGAGTTGTACAAACCGCCATACCAGGTGGGAACGCCATTGCCCAGTTTCGTCATATCCGAGGCAGCCAGCGAAGACTTGGCGCCCAGCGTCCCGTCATCCTTACCATTGGCCGCATAGATAACGCCGGCGTTCGACCCGGCCTGCAGATTCACCTGTACAAGGGTTCCATCGGCTTTGTAGAACATCGCGTTCCCGTTTTGCTTGTTAACGCCTGCGGAACGATAGCCCCAGATAATATGGATCGGATCACCCACGCGGATCAGATTGTAATTCCCGTCCGTAAGCGTCTTGGTAGGCACTCCACCGATCGGGTACAGGTTCGTGATCTTATTGGCAACATGAGAATAGTTGAAGGAGAGATTCCAGGTAAAGTCCTGGTGCTGGATGATGTTGCCGCCAAGAGACAGCTCGATCCCGCGGTTGCTAAGCGTACCGATATTCTGGGAAATGCTGCCGCCGCTCAAACCGGTCGACCCGGCAATACCGGCGCTCAACGGCGTAGGTACCGCCAGCACCAGATTATTCACATCGTTCAGGAAATAATCGGCGGTGAAGTTGAACCGGTTCTTATAAATGCCCAGATCGATGCCTCCATCCCATTTCTGACTCGTCTCCCACTGCAAAAGGGGATTACCCACACCGGTAGCGCCCAACCCGCTGACGTTCCCGTAGGCGGCATTCCCGAAGTTTGTCAGGTAAGGGAACCCTGTCAGGGTGTTGCCCACCTTTGCATAAGAGGCCTTGAGTTTCGCCTCGCTGATCCACCTGGCCAGGAAACCGCTCTTCTGCCAGAACTCTTCCTGCGAAGGACGCCAGCCTACAGAAAAGCCGGGGAAAGTACCATACCGGCGACCGGGCGCCAGGGCGCTCTGACCGTCACGCCGGAAAGATGCCTGCGCGAAGTATTTACTCCGGAAATCATAGTTGAACCGGCCAAAGGAGGACAGGAAACCGGTATTCGTAAAGTTGCCCCCGATGGTCTGGATGGTGGCCGCACCGCTGATGACGTTCTTCTGACTGTAGAAAGCGTCGGACAGTTGCGATCCGCTGGCCGTGAAGAATTTATTGGTGGTCTTCTGCACATCATAGCCGCCCGTCACCGAGAAATTGTGATCCCCGGCCTTGAGCGTATAATTGCCATAACTGGACCAGATAAGGTTCAGGATGTTCAGGGACTCGTTAAAAGTGGACCCATTGGTACTGAATCCGTCGCCATGAAAAGCATTAAGGCCCTGGAAAGCGTAGTCATTGTACATATCGATACCGGCCTGCGAATGCAATTTCAGGCCCTTCACCGGTGATACTTCGATATACGTGTTGTTGATGATCCGGTAGTCGTCACCATACAACTTATCATTCCGCAGACTCCAGGCGACATTGAAGAAATTGTCGTCGATGGTCTTGCCGTTGGGCCCGGGGGTCATGAGGTTGTTGGTCGGATACCCGATATTATACCCGCCGTAGCCGGAAGCGCTGAAGGGAGAAACGTTGGGCAACAACCGAAGAGAGGAAGCGATCGCCCCGCCAAGGCCGTTGGAGCCGTTGTTCTGGTCGCCGTTCTCCTGCCGGGTGATCGTCATGCTGTTGCCGAGCCTTACAAACTTGTTGACTTCATAGTCGATATTCGCCCGAACGCGATAGGCCCGGTTATAGTTGCTGACGATAATCCCCCGGTTAAACGAATAGTTAAGGGAAAAATAATAGGCCAGCTTGTCGCTTGCACCCGAAACGGACAGGTTTTGATTGGTAGCACCCGCATTTTTCACCATGACCTGGTTCTGCCAGTCGGTATTGGACGTGTCCGCGGCAGTGTTGATCCCTGCCTGCGTCGCGAGACCGGCATTGGTCAGTTTTTCATTGGCGATCGTTTCGAATTGCTTTGCATTCAGCAGGCTGAATTTTCTCAACGGATTGCTCCAGCCAAACGTCCCATCGTAATTCACCTTGGCCTTGCCCCGGGTTCCCTTCTTGGTAGTGATCACGATCACCCCGCCCGCGGCGCGCGATCCATAGATGGCCGTTGCCGAACCGTCCTTCAGGACGTCCATGCTTTCGATGTCGGCCGGGTTGATATCCCCAAGGGCATTGGAGTTCGTCGTCCCCGCCAGATTACCCGTTGTGATGGGAATCCCGTCTACGACAATCAACGGATCGTTGTTGCCGGTAAGCGATTGTACACCCCGGATGCGAATCACGGCCGGAGTGTTGACCAGGCCACCGGAATTGGTCACCTGCACACCTGCCGCCCGGCCGGCCAGTTGCTTATCAAAAGCAGGTGCCAGCTGGGTGGAAAATTTGGCAGCGTCCACCTTCGCAGCCGAACCGGTAAACGCATTTCTCTGTTGTGTGCCATAACCGACAACGACGACGTCCTGCAAACTCTTATCGGCAGTGGTCAGGACGGCCTTTATCGTTTCGCGGTTGGCGATCTCCAATTCCATCGGCGCAAAACCGACGCCGGTAATAACAAGAACACGGGCAGTCGCAGGGACCTTCAGCGTAAAGCTGCCGTCCAGTCCTGTGCTGGTACCCACCTTGGTGCCCCTCGCCACAACGGATGCGTTGGGGACGGGGTTGTCACTGGCATCGGTCACCTTCCCGGTGATGGTCCTGGTCTGTGCCATGACCTGACATGCCAGCGTCAGCAAACCCAGGAGAACAAACCATTTGATCTCGAGTAATTTTCTCATAAAAGAAGTGTTTTGGTAAAAAACATGATAAAAAGCAGTACTCATCCCCGACCATTCGGAGACTTGACGTGGAGTAGGAACATAGACTAACGGAACAGCCTGGGTTAAAATTCAGGCCCTATGAGCTTTCCGGCAAAAGATAGTATCTGGTAATAATTTTTGGGGGGGAGTGATTGGGAGCAATCGAACGACTGCCCACGAAATTGGCATTTCTCATGTGTGTGTAGTAGTTTTGGTTGTCGCAGTGATCAAGCTGGTTGGTTAACCACCGATTAACAAATATATCGGTTTTTTTTAAAAAAATAAATTTTACTAAAAAAGCTCCCCGCTGAGTCTATCCTGCGGGGAGCTTGCACTAATGGTTAGCGTTATTGACCGATCATCCTCCAATGGCCGACCTCGTCGCCGCCACGATCTTTCCGTTACCCGTATCCTGTATAAAAGCGATCAGCTCGCCCCCGGATGCCGTTATTCCCTCCGGCCAGGCCAGTTGCCCCGAGGCATCCCCCTTTGCATTCAGCGATGCCACCTTGTAACTCCTGACGATCTGTACATGGGATAGCGTCTTCCCATGATTCTCACCCGCCATGACCTTCGTCGTCGCATCATGCTCAACCGCCGCGACGATGATCCGCAACCCATTCCCGCCGCCGTTTGCTTCCCCATGCGCCTGCCAGCTCAATCTTCCGCCGCTGAGCTTCACACCCTCCAACGACAGCTTCCCCGCGGGCGTCCCGGCCAGACCGTTGTCGATCGCCTTATACAACGCCCCGGCATCCGAACCCACAAACTCCGTCTGTCCATTGACGATCACCTGCGGCGTATAAATGGAAGACAAATGAAGCCAGCGCGCATAGTCTTTCTGGCGATCGGAATAGGCTGCATCGCTGAAGGCATCCTTCCAGCCCAGCCGGTCCCAATAGTCCACATGAAAAGAAAGGATATACACCGGCAGATCCTTGTCCGCCTTCTGAACCGCCGCTACCAGCGCATCCGCCGGCGGACAGCTGCTGCATCCCTCCGAGGTGAACAACTCCACCACCGCAAAGCCATTCCCCACGGCCGGTCTCATCCCCAACAACGCATCCCCGCTGCCCGACCCCACTTCCCGACCCCTGAAGGCCAGAAAGGCGCCGGCGATAAGGGCCACGCCCGCGAGGGCCGCCGCTACCCATACTTGTCTGCTCTTTTTCATGATCCTTGATTTAATAAGGCAAATTTCAGCATTATTCATCCGCGGGCACGCCTTTCGCAGTAATAGTATAAAAAAAGAATAATTATGTTAGCCTACACAAATGTATTCAGCAGCTATTCGGTCAACGACCTTCCAAAGGCAAAGGAATTTTATGAGAAGGCTCTTGGCTTCCCGGTCAATCAAACCCCGGAAGGCCTTGCCATACAGGTCAGGAAAGATTACAACGTCTTTTTATATCCAAAACCGAATCACCAGCCGGCCACCTTCACCGTGCTCAACCTGCAGGTATTGAGTGTCGAAGCCGCCGTCGACGCGCTCACCGCCTCCGGGGTGAAGTTCGAACATTATGATGGGGAACTGCAAACAGATGCAAAGGGCATCATGCACGGCGGACCAGGGAAAGGACCCACCATCGCCTGGTTTGCAGACCCCGCGGGGAATATCCTCTCGATCGTGGAAAATCCGCCCGCCTGAGCCGCCTGTTACCAGGCCGGCCGCAGCCGCGCAAACTTCGTCAAAAGACCAGCAGCGGATGCTGCCCTGCCGTATTCAGGTCCCGCCATACCCGGTTGATGGCCGTATCCACCCGCGCGGCGCCAAGCCCCGCATAGGGATAGAGCCGCCCCACCCACTCTCGGACCTTTGCGACCAGCTCATGGCTGATGCTTCCGGCGATGCCGTACAATCCCGGCGCATCCGTTCCCTTCTCCAACGCAGCCCAGCTCCGGTCGAGCGCCCGGTAGAATTCACCCCTCATAGCGCCCATGTCCGATCGCGCAGCCGCCAGCAACCGCTCCATCTCCGCCGCCGCCCCAGGCGACACCCGGCCCGACTTCGCCCGCAGGGCAAAAATCTCCGCGCAGCAGTCAAGAAAATGCAGCCCCATGCCCGAAAGATTGGCGGCCAGCGTGACCTCCGCCAGCGTCAGAAAAGGATATCGGTACAGGACGTTCGCATCCGTGGCAGCCGCGGCTTCGATCACAAACATTCGCTCCGCAGGTACAACCAAACCCTCCACCGAAAACCCATGACTCCCCGTCGCCACAAGCCCCATCGCCTTCCAGTCATCATGGACCCGCACTTCGCCGGGCAGGAACAGAAAAGGCCGCACCACCGGCTGACCATCCGGTCCCGGCAACGGCGCTCCATCCTTCCACACCACGCAATTGGCCGTATACGCCGTGGCATGGCCAACCCCCGAAGCATAGCTCCATCGACCGCTCACGTGATAACCGCCCTCGACGACCCGCGCCTCACCCGAAGGCGATCCACTACCGGCAATGCACAACCGCTCGTCGGCAAAAAGTTGGTCGAAGCCGTCCTCGTCAGATGGCCCGCCGCCGGGGAAGAACCCGGCAAACCAGCCGGCGCCGCTGCAAAGCGTCACCGTCCACCCAACGGCGCCATCGGCAAACGCAAGCCCCTCCTCCAGCCGCACCAACTGCGGCAAAGGCAGGGCCCGTCCGCCCCATCGCTGCGGCACCAGCAGCCGGAACCAGCCCTCCCGGTAGATCAGCTCCAGCACCGCCGGATGCAGATCCCGCCCCTGTTCGGCGGCGGCGGCATGTTCCCGGATAAGTCCGGTTGCCCCATCGGGTAAAAAAGAGTCAGGAGAAGATAAGAAGGTCATAGCGGCTGAGCTTTATAACGTTTGAGCCAATCGAAATACCCAAAGCAGGCTACGATGAACAAAACAATCGTCAGCCCCGCAAAAAGCGGCAGATGCTTATAAAACAACAAAGGTACCGCAAACAAATTGGAGACATTCAGCAACACCCAGTTCTCGATCTTGCGCCGCGCCAGCAGCCAGGTACCGGCCCAGGCAGTTGCGCTTACCCACGCATCCCAGGCCGGGACGGTGGAGTCCGTATAATGCTTTAACAACAGGTACTGGATCACAAACCCGCCGGCAATAATGACGGCCGAAATGCGCCATTCCCCCCGGCTTGTCCGCGCGATCGGCAGCGGCGGCTCGTTCTTCCGCTTATGCCAATGCCACCAGCCATAGACACTCATCGCAAAATAATATCCGTTGAGAACCGACTCCGCATAAAGTTTCGACGCGGCATAGATATAGATCGTCAGCACCGTGCTCACGATACCGGCAGGGTAAAGCAGGATCTTATTCTTCCAGGCCAGCAGCACCTCCGCCACTCCGAACACAACAGCCGTCCATTGCAGCAGGCCTATCAGCCCTTGTATGTCCATAGCGGACGAAGATACCAATTCCCGCTATTCCGTTCGGAGACTTTTTACAGGATTCAACAGCCCCGCCCTGATCGCCTGCCAGCTCACCGTCAGCAACGTGATCACCAACGCACCCACACCCGACAAGGCAAAGACCCACCAGGAGATCGGCGCCCGGTATTCATACTGCTGCAGCCACTGATGCAGGAAATACCAGGAGATCGGGATGGCGATGAAACAGGAGATCACTACCAGCATCACAAAGTCCTTGGACAGCATCCGCCAGACATGGAAAAGCGAAGCGCCAAGCACCTTCCGCACCCCGATCTCCTTTGTCCGCTGCTCCGCCACAAAAGAAGCCAGCCCAAACAATCCCAGACAGGAGATAAAGACAGCCAGGATCGCAAAGACGGTCGCCAGACTGCCGATCCGCTTTTCATCATCAAACTTCTTGGCATATTCCTCATCCACAAACTGGTATTCAAACGAGCTCCCGGGATTGTATCGTTTAAAGATGGGCTCGATCGCCGCCAGCGCCGACTTTGTCGTCATCGTCGGACTCAGCCGGACCGTGATCACCTGCGTCCACCCGTAATCCAGAAAAAAGATCGTCGGCTTGATCGGCTGATACGGCGATTCCATCACCATATCTTTTACGACCCCGATCACGGTATGCGGCTGATCATTCCACTGGAAGATCTCCCCTACCACGTGCTTCAGCCCCGTCAGTTTCACCGCGGCTTCGTTCAGGATCAGCGCCCCGCCATATTTTACCACCGAGTCGGGATGCCCCGCGATACCCGCCGCGACAGTCGCGCCGCTATCGGTGACAAACTGCCGCGAATAATCGCGGCCCTCCCTGATCTTCCAGCCCATCGTCCGCCCGAAATCATGCGTACAGGCGACGATCCCGAACAGGGGCGTGGTAGTCGGGTCCTTTCCCTTCCAGCTAAAACCGATCTGGTTGGAATAAATACTCGTCACCGGACTCGAAGACTCCGACATATCCACCACCGCGCCCGTCCGCAACAGATCGGCCCGCATGACATCATAATGGCCGTAGATCTCCGGCGTGGTCATATTGATCGAGATCAGCCCCTCCCGGCTATAACCCACCGGCCGGCTGCGGGCATAATTTATCTGCTCGAAGACCAGGATGGTCCCGATGATCAGCGCCACCGACACGGTGAACTGGACAACCACCAGTACCTGCCGCGGCAAAGAAGCATATTTCCCAACCCGGAACGTACCCTTCAGCACCCGGATAGGCTCAAAACCCGAAAGATAGAACGCCGGATAGCTCCCCGCGACCAGACCGGTGAAAAGGGTGAACCCTACCACCATGAGCCAGAACAGGGGCTGCGCCCAGGGCAGGTGCATATCCTTATCCGCAAGCGTATTGAAAAAAGGCAGCGAGATCAGCACCCAGACAAGCGCGAACACCAGGGCCAGCAACGCTACTACAACCGATTCACAAAGGAATTGTCCGATCAGCTGTCCACGCAACGAACCCACGGTCTTGCGGATCCCCACTTCCTTGGCCCGCTTCTCACTCCGCGCCGTAGAGAGATTCATGAAATTGATACAGGCCAGCAGCAACACAAAGGCCCCGATGATCCCAAAAAGCCAAACGAATTTTATCCGCCCGCCCGTAACCTTCCCATTCGTAAAATCGCTGTACAAATGAAAATTATCCATCGGCTGCAACACCAGGTGTTCGTCCCCATCCTTATTATGCGGCTTGGCGATATCCTTTATCTTGGCCGTCACCTTGTCTGCCGTCGTATTCGGCGCGATCAGTACAAAAGTCTGCCAGGAGTGGTTTCCCCAATGACTTTCGTTCCGCTTGATCCAGTCATTCTGGGCGACATACTGAGCCCACGATATCAGACATTTCGTGTCGTAAAACGAGGAATTGCGGGGCGGGTCCTGGAATACTCCGGCTACCCTCATCTCCACCTTATTATCCATCCGGACCGTCTTTCCTACGACGTCCTCCGTGCCGAATAATGTCCTGGCCAGGGTCTGGCACACCAGGATCGAACTGGGGTCAGCCAGCGCTTTCGCCGTTCCCCGTTGCATCCGGAGCGGCACGATCTGGGCAAAGTCCGGTTCTACAAACATCCCGTTCTCCGTTATCTTCTTGTCATTCACCGCCAGGATATGTTGGAAATTCCAGCTGGTCCGCGATACTTTTGGCAGATCGGCGCCATATTTGGTGCGCAGCTCCGGCGCCACCGGCAGGCTCACGGCCTGACCCGTACCGGTATTCCCGTTGAAGGTCTGCGTCGTCATCACCTGCGCGATCTGCGAATGGTTGGGGTAATAATGGTCAAAGGACACCTCGTCCCAGATCCAAAGCCCGATCAGCAGGGCAACGGCCATCCCGATCGACAACCCAAGGGTGTTGATGAGGGAGTACCACTTGCTTTTAAGGATATTACGCCAGGCGATAACAAAGTAATTTCTGAACATATTGACCGGTTTGCCCCAAGAGACGCGTTTGTCCGGACAAATGTTGCATCTGTTGTTACAAATCTTGCCCCGGATCGTTACATTTGATTACCCTCCGGGGGCAAAACATCAACTCGCCTTATGTTCCGCAATTTCTTAAAACTCACCGTCCGCCAGCTGATCCGGCAAAAAAGCTTTACGCTCATCAACATCCTCGGCCTTACGGTCGGCCTCAGCAGCTGCATCCTCATCGGCCTGTTCATCACCGACGAACTCAGCTATGATACCTTCCATACCCAGGCCCCGCGTATCGTGCGGGCTACCATGGAGTACGGCTCCGCCGGCCGGACTTCGACAACGGCCGTAACCGGCACAAAAGTCGGCCCCCAGTTGAAACGCAGCTTCCCGGAAGTCCGGGAATATGTGCGCACCTACAAAGCGACCCGGATGATCGGCGTGGGCGATAAATCCTTCAAGGAGCCCCAATTCCTCTACGCCGATACCGCCTTCTTCTCCGTCTTTTCCTTCCCCCTGCTCTCGGGCAACCCGCATAGCCTGGCCAACCCCGGCCAGTTGATGATCACCCGCCGCGCCGCATTGAAGTATTTCGGTACAACAGACGTCATCGGCAAAACCCTCCGGGTCGAATACACCACTAACTACGCCATCGCCGGCGTGCTGAAAGACCCACCCGGCAACTCCCAGATCCAGTTCGACTTCGTCACCGATTTCACGAGGCTTCCCCAGGCGGCAAAGGAAGATTGGTTCAGCGCCAACTGGTACACCTATTTCCTGCTGAACAGGGCCGACAGCCGTGCCGGGCTCGAACGGCAGATCAACGCCTATATGCAAACTCCGGCCGTGAAAGCGCAAGCCGATCTGAAAGGAAAGGACTATCTCGCTTACCATCTCGAACCGCTGCTCCGCGTCCATCTGCACTCGCCACTCCCGGGACTCGAGCCCAATGGCAGCGTCACCACGCTGTATATCCTGCTTGCGATCGGAATACTTATCCTCGTGGTCGCCTGTTTCAACTATACCAATCTCACTATCGCGCAGTCCGCCAACCGGACAGGCGAGATCGGCGTCCGTAAGGTGTTGGGGGCGGCAAGAGGGCAGCTGTTTACTCAGTTCGCCGGTGAATCGCTGCTGCTGACGGCCCTGGCGCTCGTCCTGGCCCTCGTACTCAGCATCCAGCTCCTGCCCTTCTTCAACCAGCTGGCCGGGAAACACCTGTCGGCCGCCGATGTACTCCAACCGGTGACGCTGCTTTCGATCCTCGGGGCCGCCCTGCTGATCGGGTTCCTGGCTGGCGCCTATCCCGCCCTGCTCCTCTCCGGGACCCGGCTGATAACGATCCTCCGCTCCGGCTTCCGGGTCGCCGGCGGCAACACCGGTCTGCGCCGGACACTCATCGTCGCCCAGTTCGTCATCTCGCTGTTTCTCATTATCGCGACGACGATCATCCTTCAGCAGATGCACTACATCCGCAACAAGGACCTGGGCTATGATCGCGATCACGTCCTCGTAGTCCCCGTCAACTGGCGGGATATGCCGCAATACACGGCCCTGAAGACAGCCATGAGCACCCTTCCGGGCGTACAGGAGATTACCGGTTCCAGCAGCGCACCCACCTCCGTCGGCTGGATGGATATGCTTTCCGCTGATAACGGCAGCGGCCCGCTGCGGTTCCCCGTCAATTGCATCCCCTCCGACCTGGGTTTTGTAAAGACGATGAATATGCAGCTGATCGCCGGCACGGATCTCACCCCGGCCGATCTGCCTGCCAACCGGCCGCTGGACGCGGAAAAAAACCAGACGCTGTCGTTCATCATCAACGAGACCACAGCAAAAAAGATTGGCTGGACACCCGAACAGGCCATCGGAAAAAAGATCGTCCGCTATGGCCAGAACGGCGAGATCCGCGGTGTGGTAAAGGATTTTCATTTTGCCTCGATGCACCAGCCCATCGGTCCGATCCTCATTTATGCCGATACCGCCCAGCTACAGTGTCTTCTGCTTCGCATCGGCAGCGGCAACCTCACCGGGCTGATCGAAGGGCTGCAGGCCACCTGGAAAAAATACATCGCCCAACGCCCCTTCGAATACCATTTCCTCGACGAGGACTTCAACAAGCTGTATGTGACGGAACAGCGTACCGCCACGATATTCACCGTATTCTCCACCCTCGCCATCGTCCTGGCCTGTCTCGGCCTCTTCGGGCTGGCGGCGATCAGCACGGTGCAACGCACAAAAGAGATCGGCATCCGAAAAGTGCTCGGCGCCGACCTCTTTAATATCTGTCTGCTGATAAGCCGCTCGTTCCTGTGGATGGTCCTGCTCGCGATCGTGATCGCCAGCCCCCTGGCCTGGCTCGCCGCCAATCAATGGCTGGAGGGATTTGCCTATCGCATCCCGGTGCACGTCTGGATCTTCCCCCTGGCCGGCGCGGGTGTCGTGCTGCTCGCTTTCGGGACCGTCAGCTACCATGCACTTCGGGCCGCGACCATGAACCCCGCCAGAAGTCTGAAAACAGAATAGGCGCGCGCTGGACCTCATACCGGAAGAGCAAGGGAAAAAAACAGAAAAGGAACAGCGAATGCTGCATCTCCAGCGTCGACTCCGTTGACATCAGCAGGAGCTGCATCGCAAGGATAAACCATCCTTCCTTCGTCCCCGTCCTTCGGGCCAGCTCTACCAGCAGGGCGATGGCCGCCAGGAAAATGCAAAACCCGGCCACCCCGCTGCGGACCAGGACCTCGATATACTGGTTGTGAAAGTTGTAGCTTAGAAAACCCCGGCTCATGTTCGCCGTCAGGTATTTCCGGTTCAGCAGGTCCTGGCTGTCGCCCGAGGTTACCCCGATGGCCCAGGCCCGCCGCTCGTTGAGGATCTCTTCGGCAAACTGCCAGATCAGCAACCGTAGCGACACCCCGTTGAAAACCGCGTGCAGCGGAACATGGTGTTTACCGGCATAACGCAGATCGTCATGCATGATGTCCTGGTAACGGTCCCCCACCGGATTTCGGGTAACGGCCAGCGTGCCCGTACCGCCAATGACCAGCAACGCAAGACCCACAAACTGACTCGTCTTCAGCTTCACCCGGCTCCAACCCCTTAGGTAAACGAGGAAAACGATCGCCTGCAGGATCAGCATCAGCTTCGACGCAAGCAACACCATCATCACGGTAAAAAAGATCGTCAACGCCATTCGCAGCTTTCCTTTTCCTTCCGGACTCAGGAGGTAAAGCTGCGCGACGAACACGTACCCCGAAAAAAATACCGCGTTGACCCCGATGACCTCCGTCAGGGCATGATAAAAGAAAAGTCCCGCATCGCCCGTTTGCCGGTACTGCCACACCGCCACCGCCAGACAAAACCCGCAGATCCCCGCAAGCAGCAGACAATATCCCCGCAGCAGCTGCAGGAAACCCTTCCGGTCGATGGGCTCCCCGGCGCAAAAGACAAACGGGATCGCCACAAGGGTCGCCTTGCTTTCCACATGCTTGTATGCCGTATAAATGTCATGCGTGTAGAGCATCCCCAGCACTTCGATCGCAAACAGGGAGAAATAGGCGAGGAAGAACCGGTTGGTAAACGCCGTCCGGATGGCCGCCAGCGGCCTGCCCCCGTAGGCCAAACGCCAGACAAGCAGCAGGATGATCAGAATACTGTTAAGATTGAACCAGGATAATAGCGTAGTCGCAACGATCGCCAGGATCAGCAGGAAGACCGGCTTCTTTTGTAAAAAGGGGATGTGCCTGTTCTCGTTCATATATAACCGCAGTTTCGCGAACACGCCTGGATGATGAAAGGTTTCTGCATAGTATACGTACCGGCAAGGGATAAAAGTTGCCTCTTCCCTCCCCGCAGCGAAGAGTTTTCCCGAATCCCCCGCCGGCGGGCCCGCATTCTCCGGCGCTCCACCTGCGAAACCCCCTCCTGCCGGCCACCATTTCTCCACCCCCGTCTTCCGCGGAACCCCGCATTGGCACCAATCTTGCATGTCAAAAGGATGGCCCGATGCTTCCTTTCGTCATGCCTGGTTTTCATGCTGTTGTTTATCAGCTGTAAGAAGAATTCCCCCAGCTCGCAGTCCCGGGGGGAAGGCGGCGGCGACACGGCTGCACCGGCTACTCCCGTGGCGCCCGGTACCAGCACAAAAAAGGGCGCCGATTTCAATGTCTATACCCAATACGGCACCTACGAATCGAATGTGGTAAATCTGAAAGCATTCTGGTATTATACCTGGGGCACCCTCGTACCGGTCCCCACACCGCAGAACTGCGATTTCGTGTCGATGTTCTGGGGCTCGGGCAATATGACGGACGCGAATATCGCCGCCATTCAACAATCGAAGGCGCAGGGACAGGTAAAATATGTCCTCGGCTTCAACGAACCCGATCGCTCCGATCAGGCCAATATGACCGTCTCACAGGCCCTCGCCTTCTGGCCGAAGCTGGAGAGTCTCGGCCTGCCCCTCGGCAGCCCCGCCGCTTCCTGGCCCACCCTGCAATGGTTTTATGATTTTATGGATTCGGTCATCGCCGAAAAAAAGCGCGTAGACTTTATCTGCGTGCATATGTATGTCGGCACCGATGACAACAGCTTTGTCCAGACGCTGCAGACCGTGTACAACAAATATCATCTTCCCATCTGGATAACGGAATTCGCCACTGCCGACTGGAACGCCACCACCACCGCCACCAACCATTACACCGCAGCCGATGCGCTCGGCTTCATGCAACGGCTGTTACCCAAACTCGACGCCCTCCCTTACGTCCAACGCTATTCCTGGTTCTCCGGCGACCCCACCAGCGCCGCCCTCTGGCCCTCCGCGCTCATCGGCACCGACGGCAAACTCACCGCGCTCGGCCAATGGTATGCCGCCTACCAGGCCAATACGGCAATCAAACCCTAGCTCACTCCTTCCGATATAACACCCAAATATCATTGATCGTATTCACCCCCCGCGCATCTAAAAAACTATCGATCCCCCACAACAGCCGCGACGAACAAAACACCCGTCGGTAACCCATACTGTCCAGCCATCCCAACTGGCCCTTCAACTGATCATAGGTGCCCGCAACGTACTCGCCTGTGACCAATCGCACCGAATCCCCCGGCCCCAGTCGCCGGAATTGGATCTCCGGCACCGCCTGCCGGTAAAACACGAACGGCAAATGATGCTCCGTCTCGAAAGGCGTCCGTCCGACCGACGAGATCGTCACCGGCCTGCCGCCGAATTCCCGCTTCAGCAATGAAGTAAAATAGAGGGCCTGCGAATACGGCGTAAACAACAGCACCCCCAGCAAAAACAAATTCAACGCCACACTGAAAACGACAAGCCCGTTGAACCACCGGCGCATCGCACTCCCCTGCCGCCACCACCAATCGATAAGCCCGGCCAGCCCCCAACCGACGAACACCGGCAACACATTCAACACCGGAAAAAGAAACCGTTCTTCCTTATGCGCGACAAGACAATGCCCCACAATAAACAATAGCACCGCAAGCGTCAGCGGGTGTCGGAGCCGCCGCAGCAACGCCGTTCGGAACCCGGTATACAGCAACACAAGACTCAGCGGCGGCGTGACGATCACCGCTGCCAAAACCCCGGCATACAGCAGGAAGGAAGCGGTACCCATCGAGGCCGCCTTGCCTTCGATGATGTTCACTTTATAGTAGGTATAGGGGGTAAACACCCATTCATGGTAAAACCCTGCATCCAGTGCCGTATTCAAAACCGCGCCGGCCACCCCTCCCAGGACAACGGGCAGGATCAGCCGCCGTTCCGCCGGCATCAGCAACATCCAAATGCCAAATCCCACGAGGGCGAATGCCGTCTGAAACCGCGCATAAAAGGCCAGGCTGAACAAAAACCCGGTCAGCAGCGCGACCCACCATCCGCGGGCGCCACTGCGCGGGGAGACATCATACAGGAACAAGCCCCCAAAGAACAAAAAAGAGGAAAGCATCTCGCTGCTGAACAGCGTTCGGGTATACGGAAGAAGCCAGGAGAAATTAAGGATCAGCAATACATAGACCAGCACCCGCCGGTCCCGCTGAAAATAATAAAGACAGATGCTGTTGTACAGTACAAAAAGCGCAAGCCCAAAAAGCAACCGCAACAAACCCAATTGCAGATACGGGTCGTGCAGTCCCAGCGCCCCACAAAACGACGAGTATCCCGAGAAAAGATACACCTGTATCGTCGGTCGCAGATGCGCCGCAAACTCCCAGACCCGGGGCGCCGCCGATGGCCGGTGCAATTGCCACGAAGAAAATTCGATGATCTGAAAATGCTGATCGGGATGATAGATGCCCACTGCCGTCAGACAGAGTATCAGCTGGACGAGAAGCGAAGCCAGCAATACCCCCCGAAGCCGGCGGTCGTCTCTGAGAAGGCCTTTCAAGGTTCCAAAGCTCATAGGTTAGTGCGATGCTTGCGATACGCACACCGAAAATAAGGCCCTTTTGTTTAAATTCCCCGTTATCTTTTGTGCTAAACAAATCAACCTGTAGTTTTACGCCATGATGAGAAAATACCCCTTGCTGACGGCCCTCCTGCTCGCGGTTTCGAGCCTTCTCTATGCCCAAAATGAGTACGAACTGAATACCGGCTGGAAATGCCAGGCGATCGGCGACGTTCATGCTTCCGGCGAGAAGATCTCCCAATCCGGCTATCCCGTCAACAAGTGGCTCGACGCTACCGTCCCGGGCACCGTCCTGACAACGCTCATCAACAACAAACTCGAACCCGATCCCTTCTTCGGACTCAACAACCAAAAGATCCCCGATATCTATACCACCGGCCGTGACCACTATACCTACTGGTTCGTAAAAAACTTCAAAGAGCCCAAAGGGCAGGACCAGGTATGGCTTGACCTCCGCGGCGTCAACTACTCCTGCGAGGTCTTCCTCAATGGCCACAAGCTGAACGAGCGGACCCACTATGGCATGTACCTGCGCCAATCGTATAACATCACAAAGGCGCTTGCCCCCAACGGCGACAACCGTCTCGCCATTCTCGTCTATCCCCCCGATCCCGTCGGCAACCCCAATGGCGGCCAGGGCGGCGACGGTGAGATCGCCCGCAACGTCACCCATCAGTACGTCGCCGGCTGGGATTGGATCCAACCCATCCGCGACCGCAACACCGGCATCTGGGATAAAGTGACCATCCACCGCAGCGGAGCGATTCGCATCCGCAACCCGCATATCGTCACCGAGGTATCCGGAATCCGTTTCCCCGATGTCCCCGCCGCGCAACAAGCTCCCGCCGTAGTCCGCGTCAGCGCCGAACTCGAAAATACCAGCGCCGACTCCGTCAAAGGCGTTCTCTCCTATGTGCTCGACGGCGAAACCACCTCGGCCGATATTAAACTGCCTCCTGGTGTCACAAAAGAGATCAATCTCCCCTTCCATATTATCAACCATCCGCGGCTCTGGTGGCCAAACGGCTATGGAACGCAGGAACTCTATCATGCGACCCTTACCATCGGCGCCGATTCCGTCCCCCTCGACTTCGGCGTCCGCCAACTCGCCACTGTCTGGAACACGACCACGCACTCCAGCGAACTCACCGTCAACGGCCAAAAGATTTTCATAAAAGGCGGCAACTACATCGTCTCCGACGAACTGCTCCGCCTCAGCCCCGAACGCTATGACGCCGAAGTCCGCTTCCACCGCGACATGAACCTCAACCTCATCCGCGTCTGGGGCGGCGCCCTGACCGAACGCCCCGAGTTCTATGACGCCTGCGACCGCTATGGCCTCCTCGTCTTCCAGGACTTCTGGAACTCCGGTGACTGCAATGGCCGCTGGGAAGACCCGATGAAAAAAGAAGATCAGTGGACCCGCAAAAAATATCCCGATGACCACGGTCTCTTCATCGCCTCCGCCGGCGACCAGGTAAAACTGCTGCGCAACCATCCCTCGCTCGCCTTCTGGTGCGGCGGCAACGAAATCACCCCGCCCGAAGACATTTTCCGGGCCCTTAAGGATTCCATCATCCCCGACCTCGACGGCACCCGCACCTTCATCGACTACTCCAATTCGGACAGCATGTCCTTCAATAATTTCGGCGGCAACGGCGACGGCCCCTATGGCATCCAGGATATAAAGGCCTTCTGGGGCAAAAGAACCTACCCCTTCAACTCCGAAATAGGCTCGGTCGGCACGGGTGACTACGAATCCCTGCAACGCTTTATCCCCGCCGATCATCTCGTCGCCCCCGTTTATCACGGCAAGGGAAAAGATGGCGAAGCAACCGCAGACCCACTCTGGACTTACCACAAATACATCGGCTACGACTCCTCGGTATACGCTTATGGTCCCATAAAAGACCTCCGCGACTTCGCCGAGAAAGCCCAACTGGTCAACTACGACCAGTACCGCGCCCTCATGGAAGGGTTCAGCGCCCATATGTGGGAATGGTACACGGGTACCATCATCTGGAAAACACAAAATCCCTGGACCGCCCTCCGCGGCCAGATGTACGATTATTATCTCGACCCCAACGCCTGTCTCTATGGCCTGCACACCGGAAGCCAGCCGCTGCACATCATGTATGACCCCGTCACCGGCATGACCATGATCGCCAACAATACTTTCCGCACCGTTCGCGATCTCATGATGCAGGTACAGGTCCTCGATATGAACGGAAAAACCCTGAGCCACAGCCAGCAATTCTTCGAGGTCGGGCCCACCCTCGCAAAGAACTATCTGCCCATCGGCCATCAACTCGACCGGCTGCGCAGCAAAGAAGGCATCTTCCTCTCCCTGCGGCTTCTCGACGTCAATCAAAAGATCGTCAGTGATGACTTATATTGGCTTCCTGATTCCACAGGGATGTATAGCGGTCTTCAGCATATGCCCGCCTCCGGTCTTGTCGTAACCGCCAACCGCACCCGGCAGGCGGCCGCCACAACCACCGCCCCGGCCCGCATCACCGTCACCCTGAAGAACCCCGCCGGCGGCCCCGTCGCCTTCTTCAACCGGCTATCCCTCGTCGATCCCGCCACAAAGCAACGCCTGCTCCCGGTCTTTTATAGCGACAACTATGTGTCTGTATTGCCCGGCGAATCCAAAACCATCACGCTGGACTACACGCCCAAACCCGGCGTGACGCCACTCGTGTCGGTGCGCGGCTGGAATCTCGAAGAAAAGACCTACCCCGTGAAGTGATCGCGGTAGCGTTTCTTGAAATCCGATGGATTCATCCCCTCGTGCTTTCGAAACAACTTATTAAAATAGGAAATACTCTCCAGGCCGACATCAAACGCCACCTCCGTCACCGAGCGGCCCTGTAACAACAACGTCTTGGCCTGCCCGATACGGTATTGATTCACAAAATCCGTGAACGTCATCCGCGTCTGCCGCTTGAAATACCGGCAAAACGCCGCCGTGCTCAGATGCACCTGCGACGCCACCTCGTTGACATCGGGGCCATTGTCATAACGCTGATGGATATATTCATACACCGACGACATCCGGATCTTATCCGTCAACATACTCTTCACCCCGGTGGGCTCCTCGTTTAGCTGCACGACATCCGCCCGTTCATCCGCCAGTTCGTAAAAGATGCGCAGCAAGGCCACCAGCTGTTCGAAGTGCCCCAGCCCGAACATCGCCTTCAATTCCTCACCTACCCGCTGCTTGACCGCCCCGCCAAAAGACAGCCCAAACGCCGCCCGCGCAAAAAGCCGCTCGACACCCGATAACTCCGGCGTATGCAGCAACGCGTCGCCCAGAAAATCGGCTTTCAACTGCACCACCACCTGGTGATACTCCGTCTTCAGTCCGTAATCAAAATTAAGATGCGGGATATTCGGGCCGATCAGTACCAGGTCGCTCTCCACATAACTGGAGACATGAAGTCCGACATGCCGGATCCCGGCCGTCGCCTCCACGTACACTAATTCATACTCGGGATGATAATGCCAGTAAAAATGGTCCCGCAGACTCGGCGAAAAGAGCCGGAAGCTCTGGCCTTCACCCGGTGTCACGATCTCCCGTTGAACCTTCATAAACTGAAATTAGGCAAAAACCCCTCAAAATCGGTCAATACAGAGCAAAAAATGGTCATCCACGGGGTTGCCGCCCCATCCACGGGGCCGGACCTTTACATCGTCAAAACAACACCTCATATGCAAAAGACACCTACCGTCAACGCAACCATGGCTCCCACGATCCCCGATAATGCTCACAAGGATATCCCCGGCAACCCCTCCACCGCCACCAGCAGCAAGATCCGCCTCCGCCGGACCCTCGATGGCCCCCCGCTGAGAGTCCTCAGCGAAGCCGACTGGGAGTTCTGGCAGCACAACGGCTATGTCATCGTGAAACAGGCCGTATCCCGTGACCAGGTCACCGAAACGGCCCGCTTTCTTTGGGAATTCGAAGAGAAACAGGCCGGTGACCCCGCCACCTGGTACACCCCGCCCCGCGCCGAGATGCAGATGAAAGAGCTGACCAATACCGGCATGGTCGAGGTCTATAATAATCAACAACTCTGGAACAACCGCCAGATGCCCCGCGTCCATGCAGCCTTCGCCGATATCTGGGGCACCGAAAAGCTCTGGGTCACCATCGATCGCGCCAACCTCAATTTCCCCCTCCGGCCCGGTTTCGAATACAAAGGTTTTATCCACTGGGACTACGATCCGGAAACAAAGCCGCAAAACGTACAGGGTGTCCTTGCCCTCGCCGACCAGACCGACGAGAACATGGGCGGATTCCAGTGTATCCCCGAACTGTTCCAGACTTATGACACCTGGAAGCTCTCCCAACCCGAAGACCGCGACCACTTCAAACCCGATACAACAGGTTTCCAACTGGTCAAAGTAAAACTCGAAGCCGGCGACCTGCTGATCTTCAACAGCAGCCAGCCGCATGGCATCCGCCCCAACCTCAGCCAGGACAAGGTCCGCATCGCGCAATATATCTCGATGATGCCCGCCGAAGAGGACAACGGGCCGCTGCGCGACTGGCGTATCCGCTCCTGGCACGACAGGATCGCCCCCGAAGGCTATGCGTTCCCCGGCGACCCGCGCAACTGGGAGCAAACCCGCTACAGCACCGCCGAACTCTCGCCCCTCGGCCGCAAACTGCTCGGGCTTGACCGCTGGTAACGCTTCTTTAACAAAAGCGCGGGTATCTTTGTATATATGCATATGAAGATCCCCGCGCTCATCATAACCACTCTTGCCCTTGCATCCTGCGGCTCCTCCCGCCAGGCCACCAGCCCCGACCCGGGCACCGACAACTGGCAACGCCTGCCCCTCACCATCGACGGCAGCGATAAAGACTGGACAAGACCACTTCCCTATGGCATTTCCTCGGAGAAGCTAACCTACTCCGTCACCAACGACGATCAATATCTCTATATCCTTCTCGAAACAAAAAACCCGCAGCAACAACAAAAGATCATCCAGGGCGGCATGACCATCTGGGTCAACACAAAAGCGGATAAAAGCGAATCCGGCTCCGTCGGCATCGGCTATCCCCTCGAGGCGCGCGTCGACCGCGACCGCCAGATCATGGAAGAAGCACAGCCCGACCGCTATAAGAATAACAAGCCGGTCACCCTCGAAGACAAAAAAGACTACGCCCTCTACGGCTTTACCCGCGACACCGCCGGCACCTTTTCCTACGGCAACGACGACAACCCGCAGGGCGTAAAGATGCGCATGGATTATAGCAACGAAGGCGATCTGATCTACGAAGCCGCCATCCCGCTCCCGACACTCTACCCCAATCATAATCCGTCGGCTTCCTATGCCGCCAACAGCGTCGCCGTCGGCATCTTCATCGAAGGCCTTCCCCCCGATGCCCGCGTTCCCCGTGGCGGTGGTGGAGGCGGCCCTGAGATCGGCGTAGGCGGCGGTCTTGGCTTCGGCTCCTTTGGCAGCGGCGGCGGCATCGGGATCTCTATCGGCACCGGCTCGCTCATCGGCGGTGGCGGTGGCGGCAGGAAACAACTTTTCCGATCGACCCAGACCTGGCAGGTCGTTCAACTTGCCCGCGGCCACTCCGCGGGGACTGCACCTAAACCATTCTAAAACAGGTTTTCCACCGGTATTGCACGAAGGTCCGCATGGCCCGATCATTGTTAAACAAGGGTTGTAACTACACATTGTTTCACAATAATCTACATGTATGAAAAAAGTCCTTCACCTCTTGGCTCTCGCCGCCACAACCACTTTATTTTTAGCTAGTTGCGTCCCGACCCGCCGTTGGAAGGCCTCCGAAGCGGCTCTTGCCTCCGTCCGGGCCGACAGCTCCCGCCTCGCCCAGCAGGTCGCTCAGCATGAAGCCACCATTGGGCAATTAAAACAACAAATTGGGGATTTGAACACAAAGATCAGCGATCTCCAAAACCAATCCGGTCTCACCCAGAACCAGCTCAACCAAAGCAAGGAACAGATCGCCGAACAACGCCGCCGCCTCGCGCAGCTGCAAGCCCTGATGGATCAGCAAAAACGCGCCATCCAGGATATCCGTAAGAAGATGACCGATGCCCTCGTCGGCTTTAACTCCAGCGATCTCTCCGTGGCCATAAAAAACGGGAAGGTATATGTGAGCCTTTCCGAGAACCTCCTGTTCCCCTCCGGCAGCGCTACCGTCAACCCCAAGGGTAAAGAGGCGCTTGGCAAACTGGCCACCGTCCTCAATACCAACCCCGATATCACCGTCGACATCGAAGGCCATACCGACTCCGTTCCCATTCACGGTCGCTATCCCGACAACTGGGCCCTCAGTGTCGCCCGCAGCACGGCAATCGTTCGCATCCTGACCACGGACTACCAGGTTGACCCGATACGCATCGTCGCCTCCGGTCACAGCCAGTACGATCCCGTCCAGCCGAACAGCACGCCCGAAGGCCGCGCCCTCAACCGCCGCACCGAGATCATCCTCTCCCCGAAACTCGACGAACTGTACCGGCTCCTCGAATCAGGGCCGACTCCCGAATAAACTCATCCAGGCCCCTGCACAGCAGGGGCTTTTTTATCTATCTTGCATCTATGAATACCATTCAACAAGATCTTTTCGTCACAACCGGTCTGCTCGCCTGGGAACAATCCATCAAAAGGGCCACCGGTTTCTTCGACAAATGCAGTGATGAAGAACTGCTTCAACCCATCCTTCCGGGCAAGAACCGCGTCATCTATCTGCTGGGCCACCTGGCCGCCGTGCATGACCGGATGTTTCCCCTGCTGTCCCTCGGCGATCGCCTTTATCCGCATCTCGACGATCTCTTCCTGACCAATCCCGATAACCCGGAAGCCGCGTACCCGGCCGTTCACGAACTGCGTGACGCCTGGAACAAGGTCAACACCGGCCTCACCGAACAGTTTCGTAGTTGGTCACCCGAAGAATGGCTGCAGAAACATACCGCCGTTTCCGACGAGGACTTCGCAAAGGAACCGCACCGCAACCGGCTATCCGTCGTGATCAACCGCGCCGGCCACGTACAGTATCATCTGGGCCAGCTCGTTTGGTACAAAAAATAAGGTAGATTTGCATCCATAAACAACGCAGACATCCATGTCTTTCTTCCAGGATAAAGTAGTCGTCATCACCGGTGGCAGCGACGGCATCGGCAAAGCCCTGATCGAAGCCCTGATCCCGCTTGGCGCCAGAGTGGCAACCTGCGGGCGCAGCCATGACAAGATCTATAAGCTGCAGATGGAATATGCCCGCGTCATGCTCCATGCCGTGGCCTGCGATGTCAGCAACGATGAGGAATGTCGTCAATTCATCGAATCGACCATCGATACCTTTGGCCGCATCGATATCCTAATCAACAATGCCGGGATCTCCATGCGTGCGCTGTTTACGGACTGCGATCTCAACGTCACAAAAAAGGTCATGGAGATCAACTTCCTCGGGGCGGTCTACTGTACCAAATATGCACTTCCCTCGATACTCGCCAACAAGGGCGCGATCGTCGGGGTTTCCTCCACCGCCGGATACCGCGGCCTGCCCGGCCGAAGCGCTTATTCTGCATCCAAATTTGCCCTGCAGGGCTGGCTGGAGTCACTCCGTACCGAACTCCTCCACAGCGGTGTTCATGTCATGTGGGTCTGCCCCGGTTTCACGGCTTCCAATATCCGCCTCGCGGCGCTCGACTCACACGGCGTCGCCCGCGGCGAGACCATCCTCAACGAAGGCGGCCTGATGACCGCGGAAGAATGTGCCCGGCATATCCTCAAAGCGATCCAGCGCCGGAAACGAACCCTGGTGCTCACCCTGCTCGGCAAAGTCACCGTTCTCCTCAACAAAATGGCGCCCTCCCTGGCCGATAGGCTCACCTATAAACACTATTATAATAAGAAGGGGGAGTTCGTTAAATAACCGGCATGGCCCTAATCACCCTGACATCTGATATCGGTCATAAAGACTATCTCATTGGGGCTATAAAAGGCCAGCTGCTGCAACAGGATCCCGCCTTTCAACTGGTGGACATCTCTCATGAACTGTCCCCGTTCAACTACCCGCAGGCCGCCTATGTCTGCCGTAACGCCATCCGCCATTTTCCCCCGTTTACCTATCATATCATCCTGGTCAATCTCTTCGAAAAGAAACCCGACCAGCTCCTGCTGGCCTTTCATAAGGAACAATACCTGCTTTGTGCAGACAACGGCCTGCTCTCCATGATCGTCGAAGGCCGGCCGGAAATGGTCATCGGCCTCCCGCTCGACAAGATGGCCGTCAAGAATACCCTTTACTGTATCCGCGTCATGGGCCAGGCCATCCAGCAGCTGACAGGTGGCGCCGGTCTTCTCTCTATCGGCACCCCCGACGCCGGATTCACCGAGAAAAACCATCTCCGCCCCGTTTATGGCGACAATTGGATCGAAGGACAGATCATCTTTATCGATCACTTCGAGAACGTCATCGTCAATATCACCCGCGAACAGTTTGAAGAACAGCGCAGAGGCCGCGGGTTTCGCATCGTCTTCAAACGCGACGAGACGATCGACAAGATCAGCGAGACCTACGCCGATGTCGGCGAAGGCGAAAAACTGGCCATCTTCAACTCCGCCGGCTACCTCGAGATCGCCATCCAGAAAGGCAACGC
>NZ_DASYCH010000044.1:0-51374 GCF_036500295.1 Puia sp.
GCCGCCGATCGCGCCGAACTGAGCGACTTTCAACGACACCTGCAGCAGTCGCTGGAAAAGCTCCCCGACCAATGCCGCCTCATCTTCCATCTCAGCCGGGTGGAACAACTGCCTTACAAGGAAATCGCGGCCCGGCTCGGCTTATCGGTAAAAACGGTGGAAGTGCAGATCGGCCGCGCCTTGAAACGCCTGCGTATTTCGCTGGCGGATTTCTTAACCCTCTTATTCATCATCCATGGCATCCTCCAATAAAAATTTATCCGACCCCGAATTGACCGCTCAATTCGACGCCCGCATCGCCGCAGAAGCAAAAGCCCTCGCCGCCACCGGCCGGCCCGATGTAGATGACGCCCTCCGGGCGTTCCGCGAAAAACGCCCGGGCCACGTTCTGAATATGCGGCAACGCCGCTGGTGGCCCGCCACCGCCGCCGCCGCGATCATCCTCATCGGTGTCGCAACCTTCATTATCACCCATCCTTCAACGAAAACCGGCCAGGCCAAATGGCTCATAACCGACGCCGGCGCCACCGGCCGAATCCAAACCCTCCCGGACGGCTCGTCTGTGCGGCTCTCTCCCCAAGCCTCGATGTCGTATCCCGCAAAATTCCTCACCGACCGCCAGGTCCGCCTTTCCGGCGATGCCTTTTTCACCGTTGCCCATGATGCCGCCAATCCCTTCCGCGTGCAGGCAAAGGACATAACCATCACCGTTTTAGGCACCTCTTTTAGTATCGTCGCTCGTGCAGGCCAAACAGAAGTGGCCGTGGCCGAAGGTCTCGTCGAGGTCGCCCGCAAACAGCAGCGCATCCGCCTCGCCCGCCGCGAAAAGCTCCTCGTCCCTTCCGACACCGGCGCCTGGCAAAAACTCACCGATACCGTCATCACTCCCGCATCGGTTCAGCCCAAATCTATTCTTCGGCCGGTAGTGCCCAAGCCCTCCCTGTCGGCGCTGCCGCTCAAAAAAAGCATCGACACTCTCAAGGACGACAATACCGTGCGGCTCAATATCATGCGTTCCATCCTCGACGATCTTGTAAAAGAACACTGTGCGCCGGACCTCGAAAGCATCGGCTCGGCCACGCTCGATCAGTCTGGCCTCTTCGTCAATGGGGTCAGACAACCCGAATACCTGCTCGAAAAGTTTAAGGAAAAATATCTCAACGCATCCGGCAACGGCTATTACTACGGCCACGTGCAGATTACCGGCCGCGGCTACTTCTTCGACAAAAACGACCTCGACGCCCCGCCTCAGCGACCCCGCCCCGCAAAGTTCCGCGCCGATTCGATCATAAAACCGCACCCCCGCGCCGCTAAATTCCGTAGCGATTCATTCCCTCCATCCAAACCCGTGGCCCGCGCCGTGATCTCAACCTGGAATTGATCCGGCAACGGCCTCATTTTGCCTCTCAGGAAAGTGATCACCCGCGCAAATTCCACCGTTCCGATTTCGGTCTCACTAAGAATATAGCACTGATCGACCGAGTCGGTCAAAACCAGGAACAAATTGCCTTTTCGCAACCAGTAGCCATTAAAAGCTTCACATTTTAAAGTTATGTCAAAGTAAACATCTTTGTACCTCAAACAATCATCCCGAAACTCCCAAATGGTCACATCGCTGTGTCTCTCGCGCAGGTCGGCTGTCTCGCGGTGGATCCGGCGATATTTTCTGCCAACCACGCAGAATAGACACGAAACTTATCGATCTTAATCGCCCTTATCGGGCTTACTTTTTAGAGCCTGATAAGCCTTTCTTACCGCATCGATGTCAGTCAAATCTTTTGGTGTGATGCCGGATTCTTCCTCCCGTTCGATATGATTTCCCAAATAGGACAGAACCCATTTCGGAAGGCTGTCTGCAAGCATCACGCATTCGCCGCATCTGAATTCCCCAATCTGTGTCATTACTGTACTATTGTCAAAAAGCTGTAGGATATCCGCAAACTCAAAAAAATGATTCAGCAAATTAAGTCCGCAGATGTATCGTTGCTCAACAATATCTGGTCTCACGTAATGTTCACCCAATAAGACCCTTTCCTTGATGCGATCATTTAATATCACTATCTGGTCGGTGGAAATGTACATCAGATGTACCTCGTATCCTATTTCGTGCAGTTTGATCAGGAACTTCCATGTTTCAACATCTGAAAGATTAGTTTCTATCGCAAACGAACTGAGTTTATTGATTTGTTCGTCAATTAGTTGAGACGCTACTCTGTTACTGTACTCCTGTGAATTGGAAGATATTAATTTATCTGCCTTCGCTTCTTTGGCAATTTCATCGGAGTTGATTACAGGAATATTCTTGGGGAGAAGATTGTAGAAGGAGGTCGTTTTTCCGATCCCATTTGGCCCTGCAATAACATAGATAGTAGGCATTTGCTACTATTTATGACGTTCAACGATCCTACCATCGGGCCATTCCTCATATACCTTTCCATCCTTTCCAAAAATGATCGGTCGTCCTTTTGAAAAGGCCTTTTCCTTGGCTCTGCGAAGAATAGACGCCGCGGCCAGTTCGATCTCGTCTTTGGACATTTCGAACACACTCTTTTCCGCACCACCGTACCGGAGAAATATGGATATATCTTGTGCTGGCATCACCACAAATATACAAATTCGGCACGGGCCTTTCAAACCCTTCTATCCTGTCGTCCCCCCTTCGAAATATCATTATTTTACAACCAAAACCCAGCTTCCTTGTTAACCATCGCATGTCCCTCATAAAAGCCCTCGGCAAAGCCCCCGCCGGCCCGCGCCTCCAGCGCATCCTCCACTCCTCGCACTACCGCGACGGCAGTTTCCAAAACCTCGTCCCTACCGACGCCAGCCTCCAGGATACGACCATGTGGAAAATGCTAAAGGAATTCCGCAACAAGCCGGCCGATAATGTACCCCAAAAACCCATTCCCGCGGTTCGCACCGACCTCAGATCCCTTCCTGTCAACCAGGCCACCCTCGTTTGGTTCGGTCACTCCTCCTATCTGCTGAAACTCGGTTCCACCCATATCCTCGTCGACCCCGTGTTCAGCGGCAACGCATCCCCCGTCTCCTTCTTCGCAAAAGCCTACCCCGGTGCCGATCTTTACAAACCGGCGGATATGCCCGATACCCTCGAAGCCATCCTGCTCACACACGACCATTACGACCATCTCGATTATAAGACAGTCCGGCAACTCGACGCCCGCACCAATCATTTCTACACCTCCCTCGGTGTCGGCGCCCATCTCGAATTCTGGGGCATCCCCGCCGGGAAGATCACCGAACTCGACTGGGGAGAAACCGTCGCCATCGATCCCTCCGGCCAGCCGGCCAACCCATTCGGCCAGTCGTCAATGTCCACCGGCCGGCCTTCCAACCCAGTCGGTCAGCCGTCAACCGTCGCCACCCAGGCAACCGCGGAAGGCCTCATCCACCTCACCGCCACCCCGGCCCGTCACTTCTCCGGCCGCACCCTCAAACGCGGCGGCGCCGCCTGGTCTTCCTTCGTCCTAAACTGCCCCGACCCGGGTCCAGCCGCCCCCAACTCCCCCGCAGCAACCTCCGCCGCCAACTCCCCCGCGGCAACGTCAGCCACCAACTCCCCCGCCAAAAACCTAAACCTTTTCCTCGGGGGCGACTCCGGCTACGCCCCCCATTTCAAATCCATCGGCGACCAATTCGGCCCCTTCGACCTCGCCATCCTCGAATGCGGCCAATACGGGGTCCATTGGCCCCAGATCCATATGTTCCCCGAAGAGACCGTCCAGGCCGCCCTCGACCTGAAAGCCCGCATCCTCCTGCCCGTTCACTGGGCTAAGTTCTCCCTGGCCCTCCACCCCTGGAACGAACCCATCCGCCGCGTAAAAGCCGCGGCCCAATCCGCCAACCTCCCCATCACCACCCCACGCATCGGGGAACCCGTCATCATAAACCATGACTACCCCATGGAGCCCTGGTATGATATTTTGTAACTTTGCGCTATATGGAAAACGAATACATCGTCAAACTGCTCGAGACAAGACAAGTCACCCATGACGTAAAACAATTCCACTTCGAAAAGCCAAGAGGCTACTCCTTTGTCCCCGGTCAGGCCACCGACATGACCATCAACAAACCCGGCTGGAAGGACAAGAAGAACCCGTTCACCTTCACCGGCTACAACGACGACCCGTTTCTCCAGTTCACCATCAAAAGATACCCCGACCATCACGGCGTCACCGACCAGCTCCACCAGCTAAAACCCGGCGAGACCGTCATCGTCCACGACGTCTGGGGCGCCATCGAATACCGCGGAACCGGCGTCTTCCTCGCCGGCGGTGCGGGGATCACCCCGTTCCTGGCCATCTTCCGCCAGCTCTACCGAGAAAACAAGGCCCGGGGCAACACCCTCTACTTCTCCAACAAGACAGCCGGCGACGTCATCGAGCACCAGGAACTGCTCGACATCCTCGGCGTCGGCGCAAACTTTATCCTCAGCAACGACAACACCGCAGGATACCTCCATACCCGCATCGACAAAGCCTTTCTGCAAAGCCAGATCACCGACTTCAAACAACCGTTCTACATCTGCGGACCCGACCAGATGGTCAAAGATCTCGCCGACACCCTCCAGCAACTGGGCGCCAGCCCCGAAGCCGTCGTATTTGAAAAATAGGAAAATAGTCCATCAAAAAAGTCAAACCTGACATTGCGCGCGGCTCGCAGTGACACTACCTTCATTTCTCACAATCTTATTCGGCGAAAGCCCCCACGATTGCTTAAAATGAAGAAGTACTACGAAGAGTTCGAGGCCGGCCAAACCCGCAGCACTACAGGCCGCACCATCACCGAAGCGGATATTATCCTCCATGCCGGCCAAACCGGTGATTTCTTCCCCCATCATATGGACGAAGAGTGGTGTAAGACCCAACCGTTCAAACGCCGCATCGCCCACGGCACCCTGATCTTCAGCGTGGCCATCGGCCAGACGGCAAACGAGATCAACGAGGTGTCGATGACCTACGGATATGACCGCCTCCGCTTTATCCGCCCCGTCTTCATCGGCGACACCCTCCGCACCGAAGTGACCATAAAAAGTAAGAACGAACATAAACGACCCGAATACGGCCTCGTCGTCGAACAGGTGCAAACCTTCAACCAGCACCTCGAACTCGTCATGGTCTGCGAACACCTCCTGCTGGTGGAAAAAGCGAAGTAGTGGAAAAAGCAAAATAGCAGAAAAAGTAAAATAGTGGAAATAGAAAAGAACCATACCGAAAAACTCATAAAAGGCATCACCTGGGGGCATAGCCGCGGCTTCACCCCGCTCATGGCCGCCGCCCAACGATTCAGCGAACTCCATCCCGGCACGATCATCACCTGGGATAAACGAACCCTCCAGCACTTCGCCGACTACCCGATAGAACAACTGGCAAAGGTCTATGATCTGCTCATCATCGATCATCCCTGGGTAGGCACCGCCGCCGCGACCGGCGCCGTTCTCCCCCTCGACCAGCATCTTCCCGCCGGGTACCTGCGGGATCAGGCCGAGAACTCCACCGGCTATTCTCATCAAAGCTATCACTATGGCGGTCACCAGTGGGCGCTCGCGATCGATGCCGCCACCCCCGTCGCCAGCTATCGCCCCGACCTCCTGGCAAAGGCGAACGTCCGCCCGCCGGAAACCTGGGAAGAAGTCCTCGCCATCGCCCGCCAGGGCCGCCTCGCAGTACCCGCGATCCCCATTGACCTGCTGATGAACTTCTATATGTTCTGCATCGCCCACGGCTCCCGGCCCTTCCAGTCCGAAGCCCGCGTCATCGACCCCGCCACCGGCGAAGCCGCGCTGCACACCATGCATCAACTCTATAGCAACATCGACAAAAAATTCTTCCACGCCAATCCCATCGCCGTCGCCGAATATATGACCACCACCGACGACTATTGGTATTGCCCCTTCGCCTATGGCTATTCCAACTACTCCCGCGAAGGCTATACTCCCAACCCCATAACCTACACCGACCTCGTCTACTTCAGCCCAACCTCACCCGCAGCAGCCTCACCCGCCGCAAACTCCTCCGCAGCAGACTCCCCCGCAGCAGACTCCCCCGCAGCAGCCTCACCCGCCGCAAACTCCATTCACCCCCGCATCGCCCGCCTCCGCAGCACCCTCGGCGGCACCGGCCTCGCCATCTCCGCCTCCAGCAAAAACCAAAACGAAGCAATCGACTTCGCACAATGGCTCTGCTCCCCCGCAATCCAGTCCACCTTCTACACCGAACACGGCGGCCAGCCCGGCCACCGCGAAGCCTGGCTCAGCGAAAAAACAAACCGGCTCACTGGTAACTATTTCTATACCGCCCTCCCGACTATGGATCGCAGCTATACCCGTCCCCGCTACCATGGCTACCTCTTCTTCCAGGACCACGGCGGCGACCCGATCCGCGACTTCCTCCTCGGCAGAAAAGACGCCCTCAGCGCTCTCAATACCCTCGAAAACCTCTACGCGCAAAGCCTCAATAAACACACCGTCAACACATGAATCAACTTCCACTACACGGGCTCACGGTATTGGAATTCAGCCAATATCTCTCCGGACCCTCGGCAGGTCTTCGCCTCGCCGACCTCGGCGCCCGTGTCATAAAGATCGAACGCCCCGGCACCGGCGACGCCTGCCGCCACCTCTCGATAAAAAATCTCTGGGTCGACGGCGACTCGCTTCTCTTTCATACCATCAACAGGAACAAAGAAAGTTTCACCGCCGATCTCAAATCCGCCGAAGGCCAGAAACATATCAAAAAACTCATCGCCACCGCCGACGTCCTCACTCATAATTTCCGCCCCGGCGTCATGGAATCCGCAGGCCTCGGCTACGAAGCCATTCAAAAGCTCAATCCATGTCTCATCTATGGCGCCATCAGCGGCTATGGCAAAGAAGGCCCCTGGAAGGACCGCCCCGGCCAGGACCTGCTCCTGCAATCGATGAGCGGGCTGGCCTACACCACAGGTAACGAACAGGATAACCCCATGCCCTTTGGCCTCTCTATTGCAGACAGTCTCTGCGGGGCGCAATTGGTGCAGGGGATATTGGCGGCCCTCGTCCGCCGCGGCAAGACCGGCAAGGGCGCCCTCGTCGAGATCAGCATGATGGAGACCTTGCTCGACTTCCAGTTCGAATTCCTGACGACCTATCACAGCAGTGGACAGCTGCCGCGACGCAGCCGGAACAACAACGGCAACCCACTGCTCAGCGCACCCTATGGCATCTATGCCACGGCCGACGGGCATATCGCCATCGCCATGGTCAACATCCCGCAACTGGCGCAGGCCATCGAATCGCAGCAACTCGCAACATATACCCAGGAGCAGGCCTTTAGCCACCGCGATGAGATAAAGGCGATCCTCGCCGGCCACCTCGCCGAAAACCCGACCCGCCACTGGCTCGAAAGGCTTCACGCCGAAGACATGTGGGCCATGGAGGTACTCGATTGGCAAACGCTCACAGCTCACGACGGCTATAAGGTATTGGCGATGGAGCAACCGGTCACAACAACAAAAGGGAAACGGATCATCACCACCCGCTGCCCCATCCGCATCGACGGCGAAATGCTGTTCTCCGAGAAACCCGCACCCACGTTGGGCCAGGACAATATAAAAATCGAATTAGAATTAAGGGGAATGGACAACATCCCTTCCGGCAATTATTAAAGCATCGAAATGGATCTCTTAACGGATATTATCGTCGTCGATTTCAGCCAGTTTCTCAGCGGACCTTCCGCCGGCCTCCGCCTGGCAGACATGGGCGCCCGCGTCATCAAGATCGAACGCCCCGGCACCGGTGACATCTGCCGCCAGCTCTACGTCTCGGACACCCGCATCGAAGGGGAATCCACCATCTTCCATGCGATAAACCGCAACAAACAAAGCTATGCCGCCGATCTCAAAGACCCGAATGACCTCGGAAAAATAAAGTCCCTCATCGAAAGCGCCGACGTCGTCCTGCACAACTTCCGGCCCGGCGTGATGGAACGCATCGGCCTCGACTACAAGACAGTAAAGGCGATAAAACCCGATATCATCTACGGCGAGGTCAGCGGCTATGGCGCCGAAGGTCCCTGGAAAGACCTGCCGGGTCAGGACCTGCTCGTACAGGCGCTCTCGGGGCTCACCTGGCTCAGCAACAACCGCGACGCCCGGCCGACCCCGATGGGGGTGTCCGTGGTGGATATCCTGGCCGGTACCTATCTGGCACAGGGCATCCTCGCCGCCCTCTATCGCCGCGGCGTCACCGGCCAAAGCGCCCTCGTCCAGGTAAGCATGATGGAGGCCATCCTCGACTTCCAGTTCGAAGTGCTCACCTGTCACTACAACGACGGCCGCCAGCTGCCCGTAAGAAGCCAGGTCAGCAACGGCAACGCCTATATCCCCGCACCCTATGGCATCTATAAGACCCGCGAAGGCTATCTGTCCCTGGCCATGGGCGATATCCAGAAGCTGGCCGGACTGCTCGAATGCAACGCCCTCGAACCCTTCGCCGACAGCGCGGAATGGTTCGACCGCCGCGACGAGATAAAAGCCATCCTCGCCCAGCATCTCCTCCTCCGTACCGCCGACGAATGGCTCGCCGTCCTCCAGCCCGCCGATATCTGGTGCGCCAAAGTGATGGACTACCACGATCTCATGCAGCAGGTCGGCTACAAGGTGCTGAACATGGAGCTCAACGTCAAAACGAGCAATGGCCTCTCCATCCGTACCACCCGTTGCCCCATCCGCGTAGACGGAAAAATAGCTTCATCGGATAAAGGCGCACCCCTGCTGGGTGAACACAACGCCCTTATCGATGTGCAATTCGGTTTGGTAAAGTAACTTGGGCCCGGACCGGATGGAATCCGGTCCAGGGTCATTAGCTAAAAGGTGCCATTATGATTGAACGTCTGGTAGATACACATATTCACGTCTGGAATTTCGATCAGGCAGAATATCCCTGGCTGAAAGGGGACACCAGCATCCTCAACCGTACCTATGACCTGGCCGAACTGGAGCCGCAACGCATCAAGGCAGGCGTGACCACCGGCATCCTCGTCCAGGCAGCAAACAATCCGGAAGACACCAACTGGATGCTCGAAACCGCGAAGACCCAAGACTGGATAAAAGGCATCGTCGGCTGGCTGCCGCTAAAAGACCCCCAAGCCACCGCCCGTACCCTCGAACAACAATACCGTCCCGCCGGCCTCCTGAAAGGCGTCCGCCACCTGATCCATGACGAACGCGATCCGCGCTGGCTGCTGCAGGACACCGTGCTGGAAAGCCTCGGACTCCTGGCCGCAATGGACATCCCCTATGATCTCGTCGGCATCCTGCCCGCCCATATCGAAACGGCCCTCCGGGTCGCCGAAAAATGGCCGGCGCTGAGAATGGTCTTTGATCACCTCAACCAACCGCCGATCGGTCGCCTCGACAAGGATTGGCAACACCTGATGATCACCGCGGCCGCACACCCTAATTTCTATGTAAAGATCTCCGGTCTGGGCACGGCCGCCCGAAAGGGCCACGACTGGACGGCCGGCGATCTCGAACCCTGCATCGAATTCGCCCTGCACTACTTCGGCGAAGACCGGTGCTTTTGCGGCGGCGACTGGCCCGTAGCCGATCTCGCCGGCTCCTATGAAAGCACCTGGACCACCTACCGCACCCTGATCGGAAAATACCTCGACCAAAACGGTCAGGCAAAGCTGTATCACACAAACGCGACACGATTTTATAACCTGCCAATATGAATCTTTTTATCGGTCTCACCATGCTCATCTTAGGCGGTCTTTCCGCCGGAAGCAGCTATGTACCACTTAAAGGAGTAAAAGGCTGGGCCTGGGAAAGCGGCTGGGCCGTCCAGGGCATCGTCGCCTGGCTGCTGCTGCCGCTGTTGCTCGCATTACTCGCGACTCCGCATCTCTTCGCGGTGCTCCATGCGACACCCATGGGCACCCTCACCGCCACCTATGCCTTCGGCTTCCTGTGGGGCCTCGGCGGTCTCGCCTGGGGAATGGCCGTACGCTATATCGGTCTCGCCCTCGGCTTCTCCATCGCCACCGGTTTTCTGTCCTCCCTCGGCACCCTGGTCCCGATCATCGCGGAAGGTCAGCTCAATACCACGCTCTCCACGGCCTCCGGGCGCGTCACCATCGCCGGCATCGCCCTCTCCCTCATCGGGATCGTCATCTGCGGCCGCGCCGGCTGGCTCCGCGACAAGGATCAAAAGTCAAACACCGTCTTCAATTTTAAGAAAGGCATCGCTATCGCCCTCGCCGCAGGTATCCTCGGCGCCTGCTTCGCCTTCGGCATCGCCGCCGGCGACCCCATCAAACAGAACGCCATCGCCGCGGGCGCCGCGCCGCAATACGCCTCGTTCCCTATCTTTTTTGTCGAACTCCTCGGAGGTATCACGGTTAACCTCGCGTATTGCATCTTCATGAACCGCCGCAACAGGACCTTCAACGACTACCGCCAGGCCGCCGACATCAAAACCCTAAAAGCCAATTATGCTTTCAGCGCCCTCGTCGGCGCCCTCTGGTATCTGCAGTTCGTCTTCTACGGCATGGCCGGGTTTTACATGGGTCCCTACAGCTTCGCCAACTGGTCCATCCACATGTCTTTTATGGTGGTGGCCAGCAATCTCTGGGGCTATCATTATAAGGAATGGGCCAACACATCCCGCGCACCCATTCGCTGGAATAATATCGGTATCGCAGTCCTGGTCATCTCCGGGATCGTCATGGGCATCGCTCAGGCCGTCGCCTAAAACACAAAAACTATGACCATCGAAACAAATAGTCCCTTGCCTCTTCGCCCCCGGCCGATCGTCCTCATCGGCGCCGGCGGCATCGTCAACGACGCCCACCTGCCCGCCTATAAACTGGCGGGGTTCTGGGTTACCGGCATCTTTGACCTCGACCGCGAAAAGGCATTGCAGACCGCCGGCAAGTTCGACATCCCCCTCGTCTACTACAGCATGGAGGATATGCTCGCCCGCTGCCCCCGCACCGCGGTCTTCGACATCGCCGTCCCGGGCTCCCAGATGCTGGAGGTGTTAAAGCAACTCCCCGACGAAGCCTGCGTACTGATGCAAAAGCCCATGGGCGAAGACCTCGCCATGGCCCGCGGGATCCTGGCCCTCACCCGCGAAAAGCGCATGACCTGCGGCGTAAACTTCCAGCTTCGCTACGCACCCTATATCAATGCCGCCCGGTCCATCATCGACCAGGGACTGATCGGCGCACTCTGCGACATCGAGATAAACGTCAACGTCTATACGCCCTGGCATCTCTGGAAATTCCTCTACGAGCTTCCCCGGGTGGAGATTCTCTATCACAGCATCCATTATATCGATCTGATCCGCAGTTTCTACGGCAACCCCGTTTCCGTCTATGCCAAGACGGTGCAACATCCCGGCATGCCGGAACTGGCCTCCGTCCGCAGCAGCATCATCATGGACTATGGCCCCATGGTCCGCGCCAATATCCTCACCAACCACAGCCATGACTTCGGCCTCCTCCAGCAGCACTCCTATATCAAATTCGAAGGGACAAAAGGCGCCATCAAGATAAAGATGGGCCTGCTGATGAACTACCCCGAAGGTGTACCCGACAGTTTTGAATATTGTATCGTCGGCAACGACCGCTCCCGCGTCTGGAAATCCCTGGACGTGGCCGGCGGCTGGTTTCCCCACGCCTTTATCGGCAGCATGGCCCAGGTGATGCGCGCCGCTGAAGGCACCATCGCCCAACCCGACAACTCCGTCGAAGACGCCATCGACACCATGGCCTGCGTGGAAGCGGCCTACGAGTCCAGCGCCAAAGGCGGCATTCACCCCGATTTCTAAAATAACAACCACTGCCATATGCACCGCAAACAACTAAAACGATTGGTAGGGAGCCTGATCCTCCCACTGCTGCTTACCTTGACAGCCTTCGCCCAGGAGCGGACCATCACGGGTACCATCATCGACCAATCCACCGGCCTTCCGCTGGCCGGAGTGACGGTCATGATCAAAGGCGAGCCCAAAAGCGCCGTCGCCACCGACGTCGCCGGAAAATTCACGATCCGCACCGTCAACCCCAGGGCCCTGCTCCGATTCTCGTATATCGGCTACGAAGCCTCGGAACTCCGGCCGGGTAGCGATCCCGTCCGCATCGCCTTGAAGAAGACAGACAAAAGCCTCGACGAAGTAGTCGTCACGGGTTATGGTGGTCTGGTGAAAAAACGGGATCTCACCGGCGCCATCTCCGTGGTCAAATCGGGGGATATCGTTCGCGCCCCGACAAACGATCCGCTGGAAGCCATCGAAGGAATGGTGCCCGGCGCCGATATCACCAGGGTATCCGGTAAAGCAGGCTCGGGCGATAGTATCCACATCCGCGGCACCCACACCATCAGCGGGAGCACCAGCCCCCTGTACATCATCGACGGTATCCAGGGCGGCAACATCAGTAATTTGAATCCAAACGATATCGAAACGATTGAACTTCTCAAGGACGCGTCCTCCACCGCGATCTACGGCAGCCAGGGTGCCAACGGGGTCATCATCGTCACCACAAAACGCGGTACCAGCGGCAAGGTAAAAGTTGCCTACAATGGGTATGCGGGCACCAACGGTTTCGTCCAGTATCCCCATCCCCGCGAAGGCCAGTCCTATCTCTGGCTGCGCCGTCAGGCATATGCCGCGACCGGCGTCTGGAACAGCACCGCCGACGACGCCAGGATCTTCACCGCCGGCGAGCAGGCAGCGATAGCAAAAAATCAATGGGTGGACTGGCCAAGCCTCATCACTCAGAACGGCCTTCGCCAGGGCCATTCGATCTCCGTCAGCGGCGGCAGCGACAAAAGCAAGGCCTATCTTTCGCTGGGGTATTATGGAGACAACGGCATGCTCAAGTTCAATAACATCAAACAATACAACGCCCTGCTCAACCTTGACCAGGACGTCAACTCCTGGATAAAGGCCGGCTTGCAGGTGGCGTTCGTCTATTCCAATATCAACACCCGGAGCAGCGATCCCTATTCGCTTTCCACCACCGCGACTCCGCTGGGCACGCCCTTCGATTCCGCCGGCCATATCGTCGTCTATCCCATCGCCGGCAACTCCGGCCTAATGAGCCCGCTCTCGGATAACCGCGGTCCCCTCATCGCCACCAACAACAGCCAGTCGACGCAATCGACCGTCAACGCCCACGTCGACCTCACACCGGTCAAAGGACTCAAGCTCACCAGCCGCTTCGGCGCCAATTTCTTCAGCAGCCGCGGCGGACAATATTTCGACTCCTCCTCACTGGAAGAGATCAATAACAAATACACCTACGCCAGCGCCACCAACAACAGCACCCGGTTCTACGAATGGGACAACGTCCTCACCTATAGCCGGCAGGTGGGTGACCATTCGTTTTCGATCACCGGCATCACGGCCTATACCCAGAACGTCAAGGAAACCTACACCGAAGGCGGCACCGGACTGCTCTATCCCTCCCAACTCTTCTATAACCTCAACGGCGCACCCAACAACCGGTTCATCGGTTCCGGGTATATACAGACTAACAATATGTCTTATGCCGGTCGCCTGAACTATAGCTACAAAGGGAAATATCTGCTCGAGGTCTCGGACCGGTACGACGGCGCTTCGATCCTCTCCGCCGGTCACAAGAACTACAACTTCCCCTCGGCCTCCGTCGGCTGGCGCATCAGTGACGAGAAGTTCATGGAGCCGGTAAACGCCGTTTCCAACCTGAAGCTCCGCCTCAGCTATGGCATCGCCGGTAACTCCGGTATCCCTGCCTATGGTACGCAATCCTATCTCCTGGTGCAGAACATGGGCTTCGAGAACACCAACGCTCCCGCCTATATCTTCAATTCCACGATCGGCAATCAAAATCTCGGCTGGGAATTGTCGAAACAGGCCAACCTCGGCGTCGACCTCGGTCTTTTCAAGAACAGGATCGACATGTCTGTGGATGTCTATAATATCAATACGGACAATATTCTGCTCCTGAGGACCCTTCCTTCCAGCCTCGGGGTGGGCTCGACCTTCCAGAATGTCGGCGCCTCGCGCAACCGCGGTGTCGAAGTCCAGGTCAACACCCGCAATATCGACGGTCCCGCCTTCAGATGGCTTTCGTCGATCAATTTTACCACCAATCAGGAGAAGATCACAAAGCTCATCAACGGAACAAGCATCATCGACGGCTCACAACCGGAAACGGCCTCGCTGCTGCTCGGACACCCGATCCATTCCTTCTACAACTATAAAAAGCAGGGCATCTGGCAGCTGGCTGACGCTTCAAAGGCAAGCGGCCTCGCCTTCGGGACCACACCCTTCAAACCGGGAGACATAAAACTCGCCGATCTCAATGGCGATCACAAGATATCCCCCGATAGCGACCGCACCTATATCGGCTCCCAGGTACCGAAATGGACCCTCGGCTTCCAGAATACCTTCATGTATAAAAATTTCGACCTCACGGTGCAAATTGTCATGCGCTGGGGCCAGATGATCAACGACCAGGTGCTGGGCCGCTATAACCCCGCCGGTCAGGGCAACAACGGTCCCCAGTATTTCAATTACTGGACCGCCAACAATCCAACCAACGACTACCCGGCGCCAAAGGCAAACGAAAGCCTCAGCAGCGTGCCCGGTTATACGACCCTCCAGTATGTCGACGGGTCGTATTGGAAACTGAAGACAGCCACCCTCGGTTACAATCTCCCCGCGGGACTGCTGAAAAAGACGGTCATGACCAACCTTCGCGCCTATGTCACCGTTCACGATATTTTCGTACAGGCAAAGAGCCATCTGATCAAAGACTATGATCCCGAACGCGGCGGCGCCGAAGATTCGCCACTGTCCCGCCAGATCGTCTTCGGACTGAACGTCGGTTTCTAACATCACAAACGATCAAAAAAGCCATCATGCAAACGAAAAAACAACAGCTTCTCATAATTACCTTATTCCTCGGTCTCACAGGCCTGCTGTCCTGTAACAAAAAACTCCAGGAATACAACCCGACCAACCCCGCCGCCGGCACCGTCTGGTCGACCCCCGCGGGTTTCAATACCAACGTCAACGGCGCCTATTCTTATATTCCATATCTCTACGGCAACGACGAGAACGGACTCTTTCTCTCGGAACCCGGGACCGATTGCTGGTACAACTACAACAAGGTCTCCTACGATATCGATGTCACCCAGTACCAGAATTTCACCTCGGCCTCCAACCCCGTCAAGGGCGTCTGGACTACCCTCTACAAGGGGATCAACCAATGCAATGCCGGTATCGGCCGGATCAACGGCGCAGGTTTCACCAATCCCGTCGAAAAGAACATCCGGCTGGCAGAGTTGAAATTCCTGCGGGGCTTTTATTATTGGTGGGTGGTGGAAAGTTTCGGCAATGTGATCCTCGACACGGTGGAAACCACCTCGGCCAACCTGACGGCTCAGCGCAGCCCGGTGACCGATTTTTACAATCTCATCATCAGCGATCTCCAGTTCGCCATGAACAATCTCCCCGCCCTCGCCGGCTCGAACCCCAATATCAGCGGCGGAACCTATGAATATGGCCGGGCCACCCAGCCCGCGGCCATGGCGCTCCTGGCCAGAGTCTATCTCTCCCGCGCCTATTACAATACCGGCGACGCGAATGCCTGGTTCCAAAAAGCACACGATATGGCGATGCAGGTGGTCAACAACGCCTCGCAGTATAATATCAGCCTCTATACCAGCTACGCCGATATGTGGAACCCCGCCAACCGCGTGGGCAGCAGCAGCGGCAAGAGCAATAAGGAAGCCATCTTCTGGGCCACCTATTCGCCGAACACGGCCATCGACATCAACGGCAATGGCAACCGCACCAACCTGTGGTTCCTCACAAACTACAGCGGATATACCGGTACGTCCATCCCCGGCCTGCAGATCAGCATCCAGTATGGCAATGACCAGAAGAACCGCCGCTTCATGCCCACCCGCGCCCTGCTCAATTTTTACAACGATACCATCGACTCCCGCTATTCGGGCTCCTTTCAGGAGATCTGGCTTTGCAACAAGGCATATACCTGGACCGCCTCGGACGTGAAAACATTCGGGAAAGACCCCAGTCTCGTCGGCCACGTCATGAAAGTCGGCGATACTGCGATGTACGTCAGCAAACACCCGATCCCCAACAAGTCCCTCCGGCCCTATGCCTGCTTTGGAGTGGACACGACTTATAATCCCAACGGCTCTATTAGCAGCACGGGTGGCGATCGCTATGTCGTACTGACGAAATACCTCGACCCGCTGACAAAGGCAGGAACGACAACCTATCCCGGCTATCTCGATCTGCCCATCCTCCGCCTCGCCGAGCAATACCTCATCGCCGCCGAAGCCGATGTAGAAATGAACAATCCCACCGAGGCCGCGACCCTCGTCAACGTGCTGCGCACCCGCGCCGCGATCAAGACACCCGTGAATCACACGGCCGATATGCAGGTCACCTCCAGTCAGATGACGCTCGACTTCATCCTCGATGAACGGGCCCGTGAACTCTGCGGCGAATACCAGCGCTGGTTCGATCTCAAACGCACCCAGAAGCTGCAAAGCCGCATCGCCGCCTATAACCCGGACATCACCAACTTTAATCCCAACTATTACCTTCGTCCCGTACCTCTTTCCGAACTGCAGGCGCTCACAAACGCCGGCGCATTCGGCCAAAATCCAGGATTCTAATGAGAATAACCATCGTCTTACTTCTGTCCTCCCTGTCCTGCCTTGCCCAGTCAGGGGTCACTCCCCCCGCGTCCCCCCGGGTAGCCTATGGCAAACAACGCTTAGCCGCGGTCGCCGGTGGTGGCCGCAGCTTCGTCGTTAAGATCGACAGCACTGCCGGCCCAAAAGAGTACTTCAACATCGACGTCAAAGGCAACACCGCCCATATCACCGGCGCCGACGCCTCGGGCGCCCTCTATGGCTGCCTCGCCCTGGCCGATGAGGTCAAGGCCCATGGCTGGCCCCGGTCCTTTCACCTCGCCGATTCTCCCCGGATGGTCCTGCGCGGCGCCTGTATCGGCCTGCAGAAGCCGACGCTTCTCCCGGGCCGGGGACCCTACGAGTATCCCTATACGCCGCAGAACTTTCCCTGGTTTTATGACAAAGGGCTCTGGCGGAAGTACCTCGACTCGATGGTCGACAATCGCCTCAATACGCTGTATCTGTGGAATGGTCACCCCTTCGCCTCCCTCGTCCGGCTCCCGGAGTATCCCTATGCCGTCGAGGTGGACGACAGCACTTTCAAAAAGAATGAAGAGGTCTATCGCTGGCTGACCGCCGAAGCCGACAAACGCGGTATTTGGGTGATCCAGTTGTTTTATAATATCATCGTCTCAAAACCCTTCGCGGAGCATAACCACCTCAAGACACAGGATCGCAACCGCCATATCATTCCGCTGATCGCCGACTATACCCGCAAGTCGATCGCCGCCTTTGTCAAAAAATATCCCAACGTAGGCCTCATGTTCACGTTGGGCGAAGCCATGGAAGGGGTAGGGCAGGACGATATCGACTGGCTGACAAAGACGATCATCCCCGGCATCCGCGATGGCCTCCGCGCCGCCGGCCGTACCGACGAACCACCCATCGTCCTTCGCGCCCACGATACCGATGGCCCCGCCGATCTCCGGGCCGCAATGCCGCTCTATAAGAACCTCTACGTCGAAGCCAAATACAACGGAGAAGCCCTTACCACGTATACCCCCCATGGCGCCTGGGCCGATCTCCACCGGCAACTGAGCCAGCTCAGCAAAGGGCTCATCGAGAATGTCCATATCATGGCCAACCTCGAGCCGTTTCGCTATGGCTCCCCCGATTTTATTCAAAAATGCGTGCAGGCCATGCACAAGGTCTATGGCGCCAACAGCCTCCACCTCTATCCGCAGGCCTCCTACTGGGACTGGCCCTATGCCGCCGATAGCGTTACCCCCGCCACCCCCACTGCGGCCCCCGCCACCTCTACCGCCACCGCCGCCTCCCGCGAATCCTCCCGCCGCCTATTAGAAATGGATCGCGACTGGATCTGGTACAAGGCCTGGGCCCGCTATGCCTGGAACAGCGACCGCCCCCGCGACGCGGAAACAAGCTACTGGACTGCCCAACTCAGCGCAAAATATGGTTGCGACAGCCTCCACGCCCGCGCCATCCTCGACGCCTACGAACAGTCCGGCGAGATCTCGCCAAAACTCCTGCGCCGCTTCGGCATCACCGACGGCAATCGTCAAACGATGACGCTCGGCGAATTCATGACCCAGCTGATCGACCCCGAACGCTACGGTCTCTTCACCCTGCTCTATGAATCCGAAGGCCCTCCCGGTGAATCCCTCGCCGAATACGCCGAAAAGGAATGGAAGCATCTTCCCCACACCGGTGAAACCCCCGTCGACGTCATCAACAGCGTCCGCGCAGAAGCCGCCGCCGCCGTAACCGCCATCGACCGTGCCGCCGGTCTCGACCACGCTGCCGGCCCGGGCCCTAAGCATGCCTCCCGCGCCAACCGTACCGCCGGTCCCTCCGACGCGATCACCTCCAACCGCGCCGAATTTGCCCGCCTCCGCAACGATATCTACTGTTACCGCGCCCTCGCGGAATTCTATGCCGCCAAAGCCGAAGCCGCCCTTTTCGTCCTGCGCTACAACTACTCCAACGACCTCGCCGATCTCGACAAAGCGCTTAGCCGTCTCCAAACCAGCGTCGGCGCCTTCCGGATGCTAAAAAATCTCGCCGCCCCCGCCTATCGCTATGCCAACAGCATGCAAACCCAACAACGCAAGATCCCCATCCGCGGCGCCAACGGCAAATTCATCACCTGGCAGGAAATGCTGCCACTATACGAAGAAGAAGCAAATCACTTCAAAACCCATCTCGACTCACTAAAGACCGCCACCGGAAGACCCGCAGCGGCTCCCAAAATGCTCGAACCCGCCATCGTCCAATGCCAAAATCCCACCTATAGTATGGACAGCGGCGCCCGCCCCTTCACCGACACGGCGCTCACGATCAACGCCTTCACCCCCTTGCTAAAAAAACTAAAAGGCCTCCAAACAATCTCGGCCGACGTGAGAAAACAAGGCACAAAAATTGTTTTCACCTGCACCGAACCCGTAGATTTGCTCATCGGTTTCTTCAACAGGAAAAGTTCGGCCTTCACGCCGCCGCCTCAGTTGGAGACCGACGCCAGCGCCAACGACTACGGTCAGGCCGAACCGCGCATCACCAATGCCGTTATCGTCAAAGGAATGCCCCCGGTCAACGTCCATACCTGGTCGTTTCAACCCGGCACCCATACCCTCGAACTGGGGAAAGGCCTCTGCCTGATCCTCGGCTTCGCCAAACAACAACCCGGATCCAAACCCTTCGACGCCGGCATGAACGAACCCGGCAAAAAAAATCTCGATTGGTTATTCGAATGAAACGACACTATATATATTTCTTGCTATTGACCCTCGCCACCACGGCAACCAGCGCCCAGCAAGCCGCAAAGTCTCCGCAAGCCGCAAAGTCTCCGCAAACCACAAAACTCTGGTACCGCCAACCCGCTACGATCTGGACCGAAGCCCTCCCCATCGGCAACGGCGACCTCGGCGCCATGATCTTCGGCGGGGTAGGGGAGGATCACCTCCAACTCAACTTCAGCACCTTCTGGACCGGCCGCCCCCGCTCTTACCAACGCGAAGACGCCCACCTCTACCTCGACACCATCAGAAAACTCCTCTTCGAAAACAAACAAGCCGACGCCGAAGCCCTCGCCCAACAACACTTCATGGGCAAAAAAGATCCCGACGAAGACAAATACCCCCGCCTCAAAGCCGCCTGGCTGAAAAAAGTCCGCACCGACACCAGCCTCGCCGCCGCCGATCCCGCGGCAGTGTCTACCCACTCCTCCGCCGATCCCGCCAACTGGTCCTCCATGACCCTCCCAACACTCAACGGCTGGGAAACCGCCGGCCTCGAAGGCGTCGACGGCGCCATCTGGTTCCAAACCGAATTCGACCTCCCGGAAACATTCTCCGGCAAACCCCTTTATCTCGACCTCGGCCGCATCCGCGATCTCGACTATACCTATATCAACGGCCACCTCATCGGCACCGCCGAAGGCATCAGCACAAAACGACACTACCTCGTCCCCGCAGCCACCCTCAAAAAAGGCCGGAACCGCATCGCCGTCCAGGTCATCAACTTCGACGACAAAGGCGGCTTCACCGGCCTCAAAGGCGACAGACCCCCATTCATCATCTACCCCGAAGGCACACCCATCACCCAGGCCCTCCGCCTTCCGCTCACCTGGCGCTATAAGATCCAGGACCAATCACCACCCCCCCTACCCAAATACGAAGCCGAATACCAACCCTTCGCCGATCTCCTGCTTCAATTCGATGCCCAACACCCCGAAAACTACCGGCGCGAACTCGATCTGACCACCGCCATCGCAAAAACAGAATATACCGCCAACGGCATCCACTATACGCGCGAATACTTTTCCAGCGCCCCCGACAAAGCCCTCGTCATTCACCTCACCGCCGACAAACCCGGCGCCATCGATGTCAAGGCCATCCTCAAAACCCCACAACGCAATTTCACCATCCGGCAGATCGATGAACATACTTCCGAACTCCTTGAACATCCCAATGACGGAGTCCTCAAAGGCGTCGCTCTCTTGCACGTTGAAAAAAACGCCAACGAAGCCACCATCATCCTCACCGCCGCCACCAGCTTCGTCAACTACCACGACATTTCAGCCGACGCCGAAGCGATCGCAAAGGCGCAAATGCAAAAACTCCGGTCCAAAACCTGGACCCAGCTAAAAACAACGCATCTCGCCGAATACCAAAAGCTGTTCAACACCTTCTCCCTCCGCCTCGGCGCAACCGAAAGCCCCGCGGAAAGCCTGCCAACCGACCAGCGCATCATCGAATACACACCCGCAAAAGACCCGGACTTCATTTCCCTCTACGTCCAATACGCCCGCTATCTGCTGCTCGCCTCCTCCCGCCCCGGCGCCGCCATGCCCGCCAACCTCCAGGGCATCTGGAACGACGACCTGACTCCGCCCTGGGGCAGCAAGTATACCACGAACATCAACCTCGAGATGAACTACTGGCTCGCGGAAGAGCTAAACCTCGCACCCTGCGAACAGCCCCTGTTCCGGCTCATAAAAAATCTTTCCGTCGCCGGTCAGGCCACGGCAAAAGCATACTACAACGCTCCAGGCTGGGTGCTCCATCACAATACCGATCTCTGGTGCGGGACCGCCCCGATCAATGCCTCCAACCACGGCATCTGGCCGACCGGCGGCGCCTGGCTCTGCCGGCAGATCTATGAACATTTTCTCTATAGCCAGGACACGGCCTTTCTCCGCGAATATTATCCCGTGATGCGGTCCAGCGCCGACTTCTTCGTCCACGACCTCATCCCCGATCCACGCACCGGCCGGCTCATCACCAGCCCCAGCGCGTCTCCCGAGCACGGCGGACTGGTTGCCGGCCCGACCATGGATCTCGAGATCGTTCACCAACTGTTTGACGATGTCTACGGTGCAGCGCTCATCCTCCACATCGACTCCAGCTTCCGGACCATGCTCCGCAAGAAAACCGAACAGCTCGCCCCGCTCCACATCGGCCGCTTTGGTCAGCTGCAGGAATGGCTGGAAGACAAGGACGACACCGCGGATACGCACCGGCATATCTCCCATCTCTATGCGTTATATCCCGCCGGCAGCATAAAATTTTATGAAACGGACCTGGCCGGCGCAGCCCGCAAATCACTGCTCTACCGCGGCGACGAAGGCACCGGCTGGAGCCTTGCCTGGAAGGTCAACTGCTGGGATCGACTCGAAGATGGGGATCATGCCCTCCGCCTTTTCAACAAACTGCTCTCCAACGCCGTCGGCGCCACGGGCGAACACGGCGGCGTATACCCGAATATGTTCGACGCTCACCCCCCGTTTCAGATCGACGGCAACTTCGGCGGCGCAGCCGGTTTCGCCGGGATGCTGCTGCAAAGCGATACCTGGGGTGTCCTCGAGATCCTGCCCGCCCTGCCGGCGGCCCTCCCCGACGGAGAAGTAAAAGGACTCCGCGCCCGCGGCGGCTACGAAGCGCAGATCAGCTGGAAAGATCACCAGCTGCAATCGCTAACGCTCATTTCCTCCGTCGGCGGAACCTGCCATCTCCGGTATAAGGACCAGACCGTGATCCTCAACGCGCAACCCCATCATACCTATCATTTCGACGCTAACCTGAAATTATTACGCTGATGTCCCTTCGCCTTTTTATATTATTCTGCCTCGCCTCATTGTCCGCCGCCGCCCAGCCACGCGAGGATGTATTGCTCAGAACCGGCTGGCGCACCACCCTCGTCGACAGTAACAACTGGCACACCGTCCAACTCCCCCACAACTGGGATGACTACGGTGGCTACCGGCGCCTCCTCCACGGCAACCTCCATGGCAGCGCCCTCTACACGCGGACCATCGAAATAAAAAAACACCCTGACAAACGCTACTTCCTCTGGTTCGAAGGCGTCGGCTCCTATGCCACCGTCAAGGTCAACAATCAGCTGGTCGGTCATCATGCCGGCGGTCGCACCTCCTTCACCCTCGATATCACCGATGCCATAAGATCCGGCAAGGCGCAAAATACGATCGAAGTCCGCGCCGACCATCCCGCCAATATCCGCGATCTCCCCTGGGTCTGCGGCGGCTGCTCCGACGAACGCGGCTTCTCCGAAGGTTCCCAACCCTTCGGCATCTTCCGCAACGTCCATCTTCTCACCACCAACGAGATCCGCATCGAACCCTTCGGCGTCCATATCTGGAATGACACAACCGTCAACCAACACCAGGCAACGGTCTTTGTCGAAACAGAACTGAAAAATTACGTCAGCCTGCCCGCGAAGCTCGTCGTAACCCAAAGTCTTTATGACGGACTGGGCGTGGTCGTCGCAACGGACCAAAGATCCGTTACCTTCAAAGACACCACGACCATCCATCAGCAACTTCCGGCGATCGGAAATCCCCATCTTTGGTCACCGGCCAATCCCTATCTCTATGCGCTCGTCACCGAGGTCACCCGCAACGGCAAACTCGTCGACAAAACGATCATCGGGTGTGGGATCCGCCGCATCCACTGGACCGATCCGAAAGCCGCCGGTCCCCATCCCTTCACCGTCAACGGCCACCCCGTTTTTCTCAACGGCATCGCCGAATACGAGCACCGCATCGGCAACAGCCACGCATTTACGCGCGAGGAGATAACGGCCCGCGTGCAGCAGATCAGGGCCGCCGGATTCAATGCCTTTCGCGATGCCCACCAACCGCATAATCTATACTATCAGCATTTCTGGGACAGCCTCGGCATGCTCTGGTGGCCGCAGTACTCCGCACATATCTGGTTCGACAACCCGGCATTCAGAGCCAACTTCAAGGCGGATCTCATAGAGTGGGTAAAAGAACGCCGCAACAGTCCCAGCATCATCCTCTGGGGACTTCAAAATGAAAGCAAACTCCCCGAAGACTTTGCAAAGGAATGCGTAGCGCTTATCCGTAAACTCGATCCCACCGCCTCCAGTCAACGGCTCATCGTCACCTGTAACGGCGGCGCGGGCACCGACTGGGATGTCCCGCAGAACTGGACGGGCACCTACGGCGGCGATCCAAAAACCTACGGCAGCGATCTCATCCGCCAGACCCTCGTCGGCGAATACGGCGCCTGGCGAACCGCCGATCTTCATGGCGACACCACCAACAGCGAAGATAGAATGTGCGCCCTCATGGAAGAAAAGATCCGCCTCGCGGACAGCGTAAAATCGCAGGTCGCCGGCCACTTCGCCTGGCTCTATGCCTCCCACGACAACCCCGGCCGCGTTCAGTCCGGCGAAGGCAAACGCGAGATCGACCGCATCGGCCCGGTCAACTACAAAGGTCTTCTCACCGAATGGGAAGAACCTCTCGACCCCTATTATCTGTATAAATCGAATTTCACCAGCGCGGAAACAGACCCCATGGTCTACATCGTCTCCCATACATGGCCCTCTCGCTGGAAGACTCCCGGCATCAAATCCGGCATCATCGTCTATTCCAACTGCGACACGGTCGAACTCTTCAACGGCCCCGTCAGCCTCGGCAAACGCACCCACCACGGCGTCGGCACCCACCTCCGCTGGGATAGCGTCAACATCCGGTACAACACCCTCGCCGCCGTCGCCTACCACAATGGCGAGGCGGTGGCAAACGACGAGATCACCCTCGCCGCGCTCCGCGACCAGTCTGGTGCCGGCGCGTCCGACAAGGCGCCCCGATCGGCCATCATCAGCAAACTCCAGGGGCTGGGCAGGATCATCCGCCGCGCCGTCCCGGACGTCCTGCCATGGTCCAACCGGGAAACCGTAACCGAAGCCGGCGGGTATAACTATCTATACCGTGTCAACTGCGGCGGCGAAACCTATACGGATCATAACAAGAATGTGTGGCTCGCCGACGTCCACTACACCGGCAACCCAAAACTGTCCTGGGGCTCCTCCTCCTGGACCGATGACTACAAGACCCTCCCCCCATTCTTCGCCAGCCAGCGAAGCATCACCGATTCTATAGAGAACACCGTTGATGGACCGCTCTTCCAAACCTTTCGATACGGCCTCCAAAAACTGGCTTATACCTTCCCGGTAGCCCCCGGCGACTACCGGGTCGAACTCTATTTCATCGAACCCTGGCTCGGCACCGGCAGCCCCAAAACAGACTGCACCGGCTGGCGTCAATTCGACGTCGCCATCAACGGCCAAACGGAAATAAACGACCTCGACATCTGGAAAGAAGCCGAAGGCCGCGTAAAAGCCCTGAAAAAAGTGATCACCGTACACGTCACCGGCAATAAACTGGTCGTCAACTTCCCGCATGTCGCCGCCGGCCAGGCCCTCCTCTCCGCCATCGCCATCGCCACAAAAGATAAAAAGCAACAACCCGCACCCCCCTCTGTTGATACGGGCACCTATCACCTCGAACCCGCTTACGACACCCGCCCCGTAAAAAAGTATAAGGTCGAAGCCCCACCCCCTACGGACTCATCCGCGATGCGCGATAGCTCGGCCGCAACGCCGGCCCTCCACGACACCACCCAATGGAATGTTGAAATCGGCGTCAGCGACAAATATGCCCTGACTGTTAAATATAACTGGCAAAGCCCCGACACCACCGCCACCCTCGAAATTCGCCTCGCCGACGGCACCCTCATCAACAAAGAAGAAGTCACCCTCAAAACGACCCTGCCCGATAAATGGAACTACATCAGCACCACCACCGGCACCATGATCAACGCCGGCCGCTACACCGTCACCCTCATCGCCCCCACCCGTGAACACCTGCAGATCGAAGAACTGCAGGTCCAATAACCCAGCCATGAACAGATTCATCCCGATTGCCCTCCTCTTCCTCGCATCCGTGTCCGGCGCCAAAGCCCAGGAGATCAAGATCCAGAATCTCCGAACCGAATACCGCACCAATCCGCTCGGCATCGGCACCCTAACGCCAAGACTCAGCTGGGAACTCCAATCCTCGCATCACGGCGTGACCCAGTCCGCTTATCGGCTCGTCCTCTACAAAGACACGATCGCCAACCTATTCTGGGATTCCCAAAAACAACCCGGCACGACCAGCATCGGCATCATCTATAACGGCCCCGCCCTCACCCCCGGCCACACCTACTACTGGCGCGTTAGGGCATACGACGCAAAACGCAACGACAGCTCCAAACTCAGCGCCATCAACTCCTTCCAGGTGGGCCTGATAAATGTGGCCGACTGGCAGGGCGCACAATGGATCGCCATGGATTCCACGCTCCCCATCTTCAAAAAAGAGATCACCGTCACAAAACCCCTGCTCCGCGCCACCGCCTTCATCAGCGGACTCGGCCATTTCGAACTCCGGGTCAACGACGAAAAAACCGGCGATCACTTCCTCGATCCCGGCTGGGTAGACTACAGGAAGAAGGCTCTCTATGTCGCCCTCGATCTGACACCCCAGTTAAAACAAGGCGCCAACAAACTCGATGTTCTTCTCGGCAACGGCTTCTATACCGTCCCCCGCAAACGATATCGCAAACTGATCACCAACTACGGCATCCCCAAATGCATCGCCCGGATCGTCCTGGAATATCGGGACGGCAGCACGGAGAACATCCTCACGGATCAAAGCTGGCAGTGCGCTCCCGGCCCCATCACGTTTTCCAGCATCTACGGCGGTGAAGACTATGACGCCCGCCGCGAGAACCCCACGAACTATCAGCCCGCAATCCTCGTAAAAGGCCCGCCACTCCTCGAAGCCCAATCCGCCGAACCGCTAAAAGTTTTTGAACACTTCACACCCAAAAGCATTACCAAACGGATCGTCCCGGGCGCCCCCTTACGGGCCGGGCTCTCTGTCGCACAAGGTGGTCCTGCCGATCCCTGGCGCAGCTCCTGGATATACGATCTCGGGCAGAACAGCTCCGGCATCGCCACCCTCACCGTCACCGGCAAAAGCGGCGCCACCATCCGGATAACCCCCTCCGAACTCCTGGCCGGCGATAGCGCCAACCAAAAAGCCACCGGCAAACCTTACTATTGGGAATATACGCTGAAAGGCGGCCAGCCCGAATCCTGGCAACCCCGCTTCACCTACTACGGCTTCCGCTATCTCCAACTCGACGGCGCCGTCCCCGCGGGCGAACCAAATCCCGATAACCTCCCCGTCGTCAGCCGGCTCGAAGGTCTCCATACCCGCAACGCAATGGAACGCACCGGCAAATTCAACACCAGCGACTTGCTCTTCCGGCGCATCGACACGCTGATCGATTGGGCCATCCAAAACAATCTCGCCAGCGTATTCACCGACTGCCCCCACCGCGAAAAACTCGGCTGGCTCGAAGAAGCCCATCTCATGGGCAACTCCATGCGCTATGGCTATGATATCGCTTCGCTGTATCGAAAGGTCATCCGCGATATGATCGACGCCCAGACCGACAGCGGCCTCATCCCCGAGATCGCCCCCGAGTATGTCGTCTTCGGCAAACCCTTCCGCGACTCGCCAGAGTGGGGGAGCAGCGCCATCATCCTTCCCTGGTATTGCTGGCAATGGTATGGCGACAAAGCCGCCCTCAAAGAAGCCTGGCCGATGATGCAACGCTATATCGCCTATCTGGAAAACAAAACCGAAGATCATCTCCTGTTTCAAGGTCTCGGCGATTGGTACGACCTCGGCCCCAAGCATCCCGGCCTGTCCCAAAACACTCCACAAGGCATCACCGCCAGCGCGATCTACTATTACGATCTCACCCTCATGGCGCAGACCGCCACCCTCCTCGGCCAACCCGAAAAAAGCAAGGCCTACAGCCAACAGGCCGAAACCCTCAAAAAAGCCTTCAACGAAAAGTTCCTCGATAAGCAAACGGGTAACATCGGCAGCGGCAGCCAGGCCGCCAACGCCATGGCCCTCTATACCGGCATCGTCCCCCAACAATCTCAGGCCGCCGTCTTCGCCAACATCGTAAAAGATCTTCAGCAACGCAACAACGGCCTCACCGCCGGCGACATCGGCTTCCGCTATCTCCTGAAGGTCCTCGACGAAAAACATCGCCCCGACCTGATCTTCGCGATGAACAGCCGCACCGACGTCCCCGGCTACGGCTACCAGCTGGCAAAAGGCGCCACCGCCCTCACCGAATCCTGGCAGGCCTTACCCTCCGTCTCCAACGACCATCTCATGTTGGGCCACCTCCTCGAATGGTTCTACGAAGGCCTCGCCGGCATCCACGCCCTCGACAGCGAAAACCACAGCACCATAAAACCCGAGCCCGTCGGCGATATCCAATGGGCCGGCGCCGATTACCACAGCCCTTATGGCCTCATTTCCTCCCACTGGAAAAAAGCCAAAAACACCTTCGACCTCGACGTCACCATCCCCGGTAACACCACCGCCACCGTCTGGCTCCCCGCATCGAAAGAAGCCGTCATCACCCAGGGCTGGACAAGGATTGCCGGCCAGCGGGACCTCCGGCTCATAAAGCGCGACACCAGCTGGGCGGTATTCGAACTGGGCTCCGGCAGCTATAACTTCCGCGCGACCACCGGCAACACCGTCAGCGAAAAAACGATGGACGCCATCTACCAAAAGATAAAAACGCCCTATAAATATGGCCTGGTAATGGTGCCCACCGACAAAAGCAAAAAGCTCGACTGCCCCACCGTCTTCCGCAAAGGAGACAGCTGGTTTATGAGCTATATCATCTACGACGGCCGCGGCTACGAGACCTGGCTGGCCAAAAGCCCCGACCTCCTCCACTGGACCACCACCGGCCGGATTATGTCCTTCTCGGACAGCACCGCCGCCACCCGGCCCTGGGACGAAAACCAAAAGGCCGGCTACATCTCCCTCCAGGACCCCACCTGGGGCGGCAGCTACAAGCTCCAGCAGTACGCCGGCAAATACTGGATGCCCTACTTCGGCGGTACCTCGACCGGCTATGAAGCCGGCACCCTCTCGATCTCCATGGCCTTCACAGACAAAAACCCGGCGACGCCCCACGAATGGCAACGACTCGGCCATCCCATCCTATCCCCAAAAGACACAAATGTTGCGTGGTGGGACAATCATACGATGTACAAAAGCTGGGCGCTCTGGGACAAACAAAAACACACCGGGCACCCCTTTCTCCTTTACTATAACGCCAACGGCGACAGCCTGGACCGGAAAAGAGGCAGCGAACGCATCGGCATGGCCGTCTCCGATGACATGATCCACTGGACCCGTTATGGCTCAAATCCCATTCTCGATCATCTCACCGGCATCACCGGCGATCCGTATATCCAAAAAATAGGCGATATTTACGTCCTGTTCTATTTCGGGGCCTTCTGGAAAGGGACACACGCCGCGTTCAACCGCTTCGCCTGTTCCTATGACTTGGTACACTGGACGGATTGGACCGGTCCCCCGCTGATTGAACCGTCTGAACCCTACGATGAAGTATTTGCTCACAAGTCTTTTGTCATTAACTATAAAGGCATCATATACCATTACTATTGTGCTGTTGACAAAAAAGGCAATCGCGGCATCGCTGTAGCTACCTCCACCGATAAGGGAAAAAGCCCAAAAACCTTTTAGTAGAAAACGAGTATGCGTATATTTCTTGTTGCTGGCATTTGTTTATTGCTTTCACCTGCCACGACACCCCAGACCCCCGAGACCCTGCACAATATCCATCCACGCCAGAACTTCGACGCCGGCTGGAAGTTTCACCTCGGTGACGTCCCTGCCGCCAGCACCATCACCTTCAACGACAAACCCTGGCGCACCCTCGACCTCCCCCATGACTGGAGCATCGAAGGCGAATTCAGCCAGAACAACAACACCGGGCAGCAGGAAGGCGGCCTCCCCGCCGGCATCGGCTGGTATCGCAAGACCTTTAAACTCCCCGTCACCCGGCCGGGGGCCAGCAAAACCTACATCGACTTCGATGGCGTCTATCGCAACAGCGAGGTCTGGATCAACGGCCACCTCCTGGGCAAACGTCCCAACGGCTATATCTCCTTCCGCTATGACCTGACCCCCTGGCTGAAAAAAGGCGCCGACAACGTCCTCGCCGTTCGCGTCGACAACTCCGCCCAGCCCAACTCCCGCTGGTATACCGGCTCGGGCATCTACCGCCATGTCTGGCTCGAGACCCAGCCCGCGGCTCCGATCACCATCGACCACTGGGGAACCCTCGTGTCTACGGGCGCCATGACCGAAACACAAAGCCGCCTGCAGATAGCGACCACCCTCCGCTCGATCCAACCGGGCCAAACAGCGACCCTCCAGCAGGTGGTCTACGACGCCAATAACAACAAGGTCGGCGCCGTGACCCTCCCTTATACGGCAAAAGATACGCTCGCCACCGTCCATCAGGATCTCTGGATACCCAGGGCCCAGGCCTGGTCCCCCGACCGGCCCTATCTCTACACCCTCGAGACCAGCCTGCTCATCGGGAACAAACCGGTCGATCGCCAAACGGCTCGCATCGGTATCCGCCAGTTTCAATTCAATGGGTGGCAGGGATTTCTGCTCAACGGCCGTCATCTCAAGATAAAAGGCGTCTGCCTCCACAACGACCTCGGCGCTCTCGGCACCGCCGTCAATACCAGCGCCATGCGCCGGCAACTGCTCATCCTGAAAGACATGGGCTGCAACGCCATCCGAACTTCCCACAATCCCCCCGCCCCCGAATTCCTCGATCTTTGCGATGAACTGGGCTTCCTCGTCATGGACGAGGCCTTCGATATGTGGCAGAAGAAAAAGAACAAATACGACTATAGCCTCGACTTCGCCGCCTGGCATCGCCGCGACCTCACAGACCAGGTCCGCCGCGACCGCAACCACCCCTCCGTTTTTATCTGGAGCATCGGCAACGAAATAAGGGAACAATTCGATGCTTCCGGCATCACCCTCACAAAAGAACTGACCGCCATCGTAAAAGAGAACGATCCCACCCGCCCCGTCACCTCCGCGATGACCGAACCCGACACCCTGGAGAACAATATCTGGCAAGCCGGCGTCCTCGACGTCATGGGACTCAACTACAACCAAAAGGTCTACGACTCCGCACAGCGGAAATACGGCGGTCACCCTTTTCTCGCCACCGAGACCACCTCGGCCGAGGAAACCCGCGGCCACTACGACATGCCCTCCGACAGCATCCGCCGCTGGCCCACCTCCGCAAAGATCCCCGCCGTCGGCGTCAACCACGACTATACCGTCTCGGCTTATGATAATGTCTCGGCCTATTGGGGGTCTACCCACGAAGAGACCTGGCGCATCGTAAAACGCAATCCCTTTGTTTCCGGGATGTTTGTGTGGGCAGGCTTTGACTATCTCGGGGAACCCACGCCCTATCGCTGGCCGGCCCGCAGCAGCTATTTCGGCATCGTCGATCTCGCCGGCTTTCCCAAGGACAGTTATTATATGTATCAGTCCGAATGGGGTTCCAAACCCGTCCTCCATCTCTTCCCCCATTGGAACTGGAAACCCGGTCAGCTCGTCGACGTCTGGTGCTACTATAGCCAGGCCACCGAAGTGGAACTGTTCCTCAACGACCGCAGTCTCGGCGTAAAACGAAAGGAAGGGGATGAGTTACACGTTCAATGGCATGTGCCCTTCGAACCGGGCGTCCTCAAGGCCGTCTCCCGCATCCATGGCAAAACCGTGCTCGAAGCCGAAGTCCGCACCGCCGGCGCTCCGGCCCGTGTCCAGTTCATGGCCGACCGCCAGACGATCCATGCCGATGGCTCCGACCTGTCCTTTGTAGGCATCCGCATCGTCGATGCACAAGGCAACCTGGTTCCGAACGCCGATACCCAATTGACAGTCAACGTCACGGGCGAAGGCTCCCTCGCCGGGCTGGACAACGGCTACCAGGCCGACCTCGAATCCTTCCGGGGCACCCGTCATAAAGCCTTCAACGGGCTCTGCCTGGCGATCGTCCAGTCCAAAAAGAAAGCCGGCCGGATCACGCTCCACGTCAGTGGCGCGGGTCTCCAGCCGGCTACCCTCGAAATAGAAAGTAACTAAGTGTGTGTAACAGACTTAGCTACTTTCTGGCATACTTGATCTCCATTGATTTAACTTCCTTGCCCTCCATCGGATAGTACATCTCCAACACCTGGTGGTCATCATCCACAAACTTCCACACCTCGCGGAAGGGCGTATCCTTTCCGGTCATGGGGTCGGCCATCGAGCCGGTATAGGTAATGCTCTTGCTGGCGTCATCCCATGTCCCGGCCATGGTCATGATCCCCGTACCCATATTGTCGACCCAGGAATTTACGAACTGCTTCTTGACATTGTCATAGCCCGTGTACCCGACTCCCTCGAAGGGCATCCCCATCATATTGCCCTTGTTGGTCGATTTCAGAAAGCGGCCGCCCAGGACCATCTCATTGACGGCCTCGGCCGTAGAGGTGGTCGGTGGCTGCCCGGGCTGCATCCACATAGTGACGGTCGCCGTCCAGGTCCCGGCCGATTTGGCCAGCATCTGATGCGACTCACCCGGAGCCCCGGCGGCCATCATGGCCTTCATATCATCACTGTTATTCTGGGAAAAAGATGCGAATGGAAGCGTGACGGCAAGCGCCACAGCAGCAACGGTTAGCTTGTACATAACGAAGGTTTTGGTGTACTCCAAGCTACGACTTTTTAACGACTCCTCCCCCAAAAAATAGTAAGATATGACATCAAGTCGATCAAAACTTACATTGTTTCCCCTTCCCACCGCCTGTACCTTTAAATTCCAACAGTTAAACGGTAAAGACATATGAAGGTTAGCTTGCTTGCACTGGGTATATCCCTTTTACAATTCGCCTTTTCGCCCTCCTACGCCGGCAAAACAGTTGCACAAACCTCAAACGAAGACACCGCCTATTTACGAGTGATCACCGAACGTGCCGGAAAGATCGTAACCGCTCTCAACCTGCCCGACTCCGCCGCCTTCCTCCGCGTCAGGACCATCGTCGCAGGCCAGTACCGCGCCCTCAACGCCGTTTACACCGACAGGGACACCCGGCTGAAAGAATTGAAAGACCAAACCGATAAAACGATCGTCGACTCCGTTAAGAAGATCATCCAGCAGGACGTAGACACAAGGGTCGCAAAGTTACACACGGCCTACCTCGAAAAACTCGCAACCGAACTCGATCAGCAGAAGATCGATAAGGTGAAAGATGGAATGACCTATAGCGTAGTGGAAGTCACCTATCGCGCCTATCAGCAAATGCTGCCCAATCTGACAGACCCGCAAAAGGCCTACATCCTCGCCGCGTTGATCGAAGCCCGCGAACACGCGATGGATGCGGAGTCCTCGGAAAAGAAACACGCCTGGTTCGGAAAGTACAAGGGTAGGATCAATAACTATCTTTCTGCACAGGGCATAAGCATGAAAAAGTAGTATTCTCTATTATCAATTATAATGATTGCTCATTTTTCTCCTAAAACTAAATGCCATATGACATTGCAACGAATGGCGAGATACTCCCTCGCTCTGCTGCTCTTGTTTCTGCATCACTCTATGCTCTATGCTCAAAAAAAGTCCGTCTCGGGAAATGTCTATAATAAGGACACAAAGGAGCCGATGATGGGCGTTACCGTCAACGTCAAAGGGACGTCGACATCGGTCATCACCGACAACAATGGCTTCTTCGCCATTACACCTCCCGCAAGAATGAAAGTGGTGTATCTCACCTTCTCTTATATCGGATTCGGCAGCATGAGCGTAAAGGTCGATTCCACCACGCCCCTGACGGTAAATATGTCCGCCACCAACAAATCCATGGACGACGTCATCGTCGTGGGTTACGGTACCCAGAAAAGATCGAACGTCCTGGGTGCCGTTTCCGTCGTCTCGGGAAAAGAACTGGAAGATCTCCCCGCGGTGAACATGTCCACTTCCCTGATCAATACGATACCGGGAGTCGGTGTCAGTCAAACCTCGGGTAAACCCGGCGCCACGACCAACCTGACCATCCGCGGTGCAACGACCTTCGCCACCGGCGGTTCGACAAGCCCCTTATATGTCATTGACGGTCTCGTACCGATCATCGCTTCTTCCGGATCGACCGACCCAACCGGGAAAACGGCCTTCGACCTGCTCGATCCCTCCGAAGTGGAAAGTATCACCTTCCTGAAAGACGCTTCCGCAACCATCTATGGCGCCCGGGGCGCGAACGGTGTCGTACTCGTCACCACCAAAAGAGGCCGTCCCGGAAAACCCCGCGTCAGCTATTCCGGTTCCTACATCCACGAAGACGCCTCAAAAGTGCCGAAGATGATCGACGGCTATGATCAGGCCCTGCTCCTGAACAACTGGGTGCAGAATTACGATCCCTATAAAGTCGTCCCCAGCGAGATATACACCCAGCAGGAACTGGATTCGATTCGCTTCAGAACACACAACCAGCGGAACATGTGGTTCAACAAAAGCTGGAAACCCGGCTATGCCCAACGGCACAACCTGAGTGTCAGCGGCGGTTCGGACAAGATCACGCTCTTCGCCGGCGCCAATTATTATAACGAGATCGGCAACCTCCCGAACGACACGCACCAAAAATATGGCATCGAACTGGGCGCTAACGCCAAAGTGACCGATGACCTCACCCTTGACGTGGTCCTGGGTTACAATACAGGGTACAACAATCAGCCGGTTCCAAAAGGGATCTCGGTGACCGATCAATCCGATCAGGAGAATGGTTATGTCGGCACCATGCTCACCACTCCCAGCTTTATCCCTGAAACGTCAGGCGGTCGACCCCTCTATTACGCGGCGACCAAATACAATCCACTTGCCTTTCAACAGTCCGGATCCTATACAAAGGATAATTCCGAGACCTTCAACGTCAATTTTTCGGCAAACTATAAGATCCCGTTTGTAAAAGGATTGTCCATCCATGGACAGTACGGCCGGAATACCTACAACGACTTCAGCAAACAGTGGTTTGTTCCCTATAACGCATATAACTTCAAATCTCCCGGGGTACACACCAATAAGACTGCAGGCGGTATCAACACCCCTACCAGCACCCAGAACGTAATGTATTTCGATACGGTATCCTCGGTTACAAAGGTCACCAACAGCGATCAACTGGCCGAGGTCTACAACAATTCAAAGAACTGGCAGGCAACGGAAGGCATCGAATTTGCCCGGATCTTCGGCAAGCATAACCTCGATATCGCCCTTTACGCGGAACAATCCCAGACGGAAGGACAATTTCTCAAGACCTATCGCCAGCAACAGGTGATCCCGGGTGTCGACCAGTACTTTGCCTACTCCGCGAACAGCGCCAACTGGGATGCCGAAGGATATCAGACCTCCACCGGCCGGGCCAGTTACCTCGGTCGCCTGTCCTATACCTTTAATGAAAAGTACATGCTCCAGGCGGCCTTCCGCGATGACGCCTCGCCGCAATTCCCGACGGAACACCAATGGGGCTTCTTCCCCTCCGTGTCCGTGGGCTGGCTGGCTTCGAATGAAGACTGGTGGCAAAAATTTGCCCCGGGCATCAATGACTTCAAGGTCCGCCTCAACGTAGGCCTCACCGGTAACGACGCAACCTCTTCCTTCTCCTGGGCCCAGCAGTACACCGCCTCAAATCCCATCGGTTACCTGTTCGGCACCACGGGACAATATGCGGCCAACGGCCTCCAGACCACTACGACGCCCAATCCGGACATCACCTGGGAACGGGCGCTTATGAAAGACCTCGGCTTCGACGGGACCTTCGCCAACCGCAAGTTCCATTTCTCAGTCGATCTCTGGTACAAACATCAGTACGATATGCTCGATATCCCCACCTCCTCGGTTCCCAATACCTACGGAGGGAGCATCGCCAACTTCAACTACGGCATCCTCAACTCCTGGGGCGATGAGTTCCAGGTAGGGTATAACGGCCGGATCAATAAAGACTGGTCGGTCTTTGCAACGGTCAACTTCGGCTTCTCCATCAACGGCAACAACAAGGTCATCAGGACTTACTATAGCTCCGGTACGGATACGGGTTATAAATATCCGATCGGTAAACCCACCGACCTCGGCATCAGCGGGTACAAATCCTCGGGGATCGTTCGCTCGCAGGACGCCGTCAACGCCTGGTATGCAAAACATCCGGGTTGGACGATCAATGGCGATTCGCTCCGTCCCGGCGATCTCAACTTCGTCGACGTGAATGGCGACGGCATCATCGACGCCAACGACCAGACCCAGATCGCAAAACACTCCAATGCGGCCGCCAATATCGGCTACATCCTCGGCGCCCAATGGAAGAGTTTGCGGGTCTCGACAAACATCGCGATGAGTCTTGGCGGTAAGGAGGTCTTGCCAAAAGTGGATATCACTCCACCCACAAAGGACGCCGCCGGATTGGATATGTGGAAGCATTCCTATACGGCCTGGAAGACCGATGCGCTCCTGCCGGCCATCTACGCGCCGCTGGCCAATCAGTCATCCACCTTCTGGCTGCGCAGCAGCACCTATGTGTACGTCAATAATCTCCAGATCTCCTGGTCGCTGCCAAAAAGCTTCATCGGTAAATACAAGATCCCCGATGCGCGGCTTTACCTGACGGGAATGAACCTCTGGACGATCGTTAGCCCAACCCCCTATCGGGATCCCCGTTCGGGCGAGATAACAGACTACCCGATCCTGCGCACATGGACCTTCGGATTGAACGTAAACTTATAGCATTTAAAAAGCACGAAAATGAAAAAGACGATTGCCTATATATTCATTGTGTTGATGGCCCTTGCGGGCAACTCCTGCACCAAACACATTCTCGAGAAGGTAAATTTCAACGGCCTCCCGAGCGCCGAGGTCTGGTCCGATACAGTCCAGGCGAATCTCTACCTGAACAACCTGTATCAGATAGTCATGCCTGTTTGGCCGGCAAACGCAAATGCCAATACCTTTCCTTCGGCGTTCCATAACACCAGCGACGAAAGCAACGGAGGCACCACGGCGATCCTGCAGGGAAAACTCACCAGCGAATCGGTCACCGATTTCTTTGCTTCGGGTTCGGCCGGCGCCTATCCCTACATGCGCCGGATCAACATCCTCTTCGCCAATATCGACAAGTATGGATTGCAACCCGCCCAAACCGTGAAGATCAAAGCCCAGGCGCACTTCCTTCGCGCCTATGTCTACTTCGATCTGCTGAAGTACTACGGCGGCATTCCCTATATCACCCAGCCCTTCGACTGGGCCACGGATTCCCTCAACCTTCCCCGCAACCCTACCTCGGCATGTATCGATAGCATCGCGTCCGAACTGGATCAATGCTCCATCCTCCCGGCCTCCTGGCCGGCAACGGATTTCGGCCGGATCACCCGCGGCGCGGCACTGGCCTTCAAGGCGAGAGTTCTGCTTACCTGGGCAAGCCCCCAATTCAACCCCCAAAACGATCAGACACGTTGGCAACGCGCCTATACAGCCGCTCAGCACGCCTATGATACCTGCACGATGGATGGCTATGCGCTTTATTCGAATTTCTCCCGCATCGCCCTCGACGCCGGCAATGCCGCCGACCACGAGCCGATTATTTTCCGCCCCTACAACGGAGTCAATGCCAATTTCCAGTTTGAAGGGTATGACAACGTAACCCGTCCCTTCTCCCAGTCGGCAGGCAGCGGCGGCACAACCAACAACCCCACCTGGAACCTGGTACAGGCCTTCCCGATGAAGGATGGTTTCGCCGTCACGAAAGATTCCGGCGATATCCATAAAATTAAATACGACTCCGTCTATTACTGGAAGAACCGCGATCCCCGGTTCTATGCCACAATTGTTTACAATGGCGCGATCTACGGCCTGAGTAACACCCCGGGGCGCAAACAATGGATGTATACCGGCATCACCGTGGATAAAAGCCACCTCACGGCCACAGGGTTCTATGACCGCAAGAGCATCGACACGACCCAGTCTGCAACAAACTCGCAGTTCGGCAAAACGTTCTGGGTAGAACTGCGCTATGCCGAGGTCCTGTTGAACCTGGCCGAGTGTGCAAATATGACCGGGAACCAGGGACAGGCATATATGCTGATGGAAACCCTCCGGAAAAGAGCAGGCATCTCCGCCAACAGCGACGGCCTCTATGGTTTACAGGCCGCCATGAGCCAGGACCAGATGGAAACCGCCATCCTCAATGAGCGTCAGGTGGAATTCGCCTTCGAAGGAAAGCGTTACGACGATCTTCGCCGGACCCGTACCTTCGACAAATTGAATGGCAGCTATCGCCAGCAAATGGTGGTGGCTTTCAAGTCCTCGTATAAGCTCAGCGATATGGAAAAATTGAATTCTGTAACCGGCGTCGCACCGGTCGATACCATCGACGTGAACGGTCCGGATTACATCAAGTATTTTACCCATACGATAATTCCCATCACCAATGAGAGCGTGATCAACTTCCTGCCGACCTACTATGCCTATGCCATCCCGTCCAGCAATATCAGCAAGCAGCCGGCAATGCAACAGACCATCGGCTGGGTGTTCGCGGGCGGCATGGGAACCTTCGATCCGACCAAATAATTCGCACTAAAGAATAAAACATGAAGAACAAACTCTTTCAGATTGTGACTTTTGCCGCTGTTTCGCTTGGCATCTCCCGGCCGGCGGCTGCTCAGTACCCGACGATTCCTGACGACGTAAAAGCACAATCGGAAGCTCTGATGAAAGAATCCTACCGCCGGAGTGACTCCGCCTGGAAGGTGGCCTGGCCCATCGTCGATAACGACGCAAAACACGGGAAGCCCTATGTCCCCTGGGCCGCCCGGCCAACCGACCTTCCCCAGTCACCCATCCTCGCCTTCCCCGGTGCACAGGGTGGGGGAGCGCATACCTTCGGCGGTCATGGCGGCCGGGTCCTGGTCGTCACCAGCCTCGAAGACAGCGGCCCCGGCACCCTTCGCTGGGCAGTGGAACAAGGCGGAGCCCGGATCGTGGTTTTCAATGTCGCAGGGATCATCCATCTGCATAGCCCGATCATCCTCCGGGCGCCCTATATCACCATCGAAGGGCAATCGGCCCCCGGCGACGGCATCTGCGTAGCCGGCGAATCCTTCTGGGTCAATACCCACGACGTGGTCATTCGCTATATGCGCTTTCGCCGTGGTGAGACCAACGTAGGTCGCCGCGACGACGCCCTCGGCGGGAATCCCGTAGGCAACGTCATCGTGGACCATACATCCACTTCCTGGGGCCTCGACGAGAACTTTTCCATGTATCGCCATATGTTCGACCCGGGCGACGGCTCCAAGGAGGAAAAACTCGGAACCGTGAACATCACCATCCAGAACTGTATCTCCGCCGAATCCCTCGACACCTGGAATCATGCCTTCGGCACGACGATGGGCGGTGAGAACTGCATGCTCGTCCGCAACCTCTGGGCCGATAACACGGGCCGCAATCCCTCGGTTGGCTGGAACGGCGTGTTCAACTTCGTCAACAACGTCGTCTTCAACTGGCATCATCGCAGCATGGACGGCGGCGATTACACCAGCCTCTATAACATCATCAACAATTATTTCAAACCCGGTCCCGTCACCCCCAAAAATGAGAACGTGGGCCATCGCATCCTGAAACCCGAAACAGGGCGCAGCAAGCTGAAAGAACTCCACTTCGGCCGCGCCTATGTCAACGGGAACATCATGGACGGTTATCCCGAGATCACCAAAGACAACTGGAACGGTGGCGTTCAGGTGCAGGAAGAAAAAGATGCCGGCGTCTACAAAGACTATATGAAGGTCGACAAGCCCTTCCCCATGCCCGCAGTGACGATCATGCCCACCGAAAAGGCCTACCAGTTCGTCCTCGCCAACGTGGGCGCTACCCTGCCGCACCGCGACGCCGTCGACACCCGCGTAGTGGAACAGGTTCGGACGGGAAAAATAGCCTACAAAGAGGTGAACACGGATACGCTTCCTCAGTTTCATGTTCGTAAATTGCCCAAAGATTCCTATAAGCTCGGGATCGTCACAGAGGTGTTTGAAGTAGGCGGCTACCCCAACTACCAGGGCAAGCCCTACAAGGATTCCGACAACGACGGACTGCCCGACGCATACGAGACCAGCCACGGCCTCAACCCAAAAGATCCGAATGACTCCGCAAAACCCGCAAAAGACGGAAGCGGATACAGCAACATCGAGGTCTGGCTCAATACTCTGGCGCAAAAAGGCGAAAAGCCCATAAAATGATGCGATCACTAGCAATTGTATTCGCAGCGACGTTGCTGCCCTTTTGGTCCGTAGCACAGAAAAAGCAGAAGCCACCCGAGCCGCCATCTCCCGTGGCCGCTAAAGGAGGACATCTCATCTATACTCCTGATGAGAAAGGGGATCGTATCCCGGACTTCTCCTACAGCGGCTACAAAGGTGGCGATACTTCGATACCCGACGTACCCATTCGCGTCACCGTGCCACAAAAGGACGGTGACGCGACGTTTCGGGTCCAGGCCGCGCTCGACTATGTAGCCGGCCTCCCCGCCGGCAAGAATGGCATCCGCGGCGCCGTACTCCTCGAAAAAGGCGTCTTTGAAATAAGCGGCACCCTCTTCCTCCGCCACAGCGGCGTCATTCTCCGCGGAAGCGGCATGGACGACCGGGGCACCCTCCTTCGCGCCACAGGCCACGATCGACGCACCCTCATCCGCATCGTCGGCGATAACGACCGGCACACGGAAAAAGAGATCACCATCGCCGACACCTATGTTCCCGTCAACTCCCGCCACTTCCGGCTTGCCGGTTCCAACCCCTTTCATCCGGGCGATCATCTTCTCATCCACCGCCCTTCGACGGAAGCCTGGATAAAAAAACTCGGCATGGAAACCTTCGGCGGCGGCATCTCCGCCCTCGGCTGGAAACCCGGACAACGCGATGTCTATTGGGATCGGACCATTACCGCCATCGACGGCGACGGCGTCACCATCGACGCCCCCATTACCACGGCGCTGGATACAGCCTATGGCGGCGGGCGGGTAGCCGCCTATCAATGGCCGGGCCGGATCGAACAGGTAGGCGTAGAAAATCTCCGCTGCGTTTCCGACTATGACCGCCAAAATCCAAAAGACGAAGCCCATAGCTGGATGGCCATCACCATCGAAAACACCCGTGACGCCTGGGTGCGCCAGGTCATCGTCCAGCATTTCGCCGGTTCCGCCGTATATGTTCTTCGCACCGCAAGCCGCATTACCGTTCAGGATTGTAAATATCTGGCGCCCATCTCCGAGATCGGCGGCCAACGCCGCAACGCCTTCCTCACCGAAGGCGGACAGACGCTCTTCCAGCGGCTATACTCCGAACGGGCCTTCCACGATTTCGCCGTAGGCTTCTGCGCCCCCGGCCCCAACGCATTCGTCCAATGTCAATCTTATTATCCCTATAGCCTCAGCGGCGCGATCGACAGCTGGGCCTCCGGCATCCTCTTCGATGTCGTCAACATCGACGCCCAAACGCTAAGCTATGCCAACCGCGAACAGGATGGGCAAGGCGCTGGCTGGTGCGCCGCCAACAGTATGTTTTGGAACTGTACCGCAGCCCGGATCAACTGCTACCGCCCACCCGGCGCAGAAAACTGGTCCTATGGCTCCTGGGCCCAATTCGGCGGTGACGGCTACTGGTCCGAATCCAACTCGACCATCCAGCCCCGCAGCTTTTTCTACGCCCAGCTGGCCGAGCGCCTCGGCGCCGAAGCCGCCAAACGCGGGGATATCCTTCCGGTCGAGAACGAAGCATCCAGCAGCCCAACCGTCGCACAGGCAAAGGCTCTCACGGAATGGTCGGTAAAACCCCGAATCCAACTGACAGCCTGGATCGACGAGGCCGCTCAGCGTGACCCCATCCCCGTCGAAGCAGGCAATGCTCCTTCGATCGATAAGCTCAACCCTAAGGCCCCCCCCGCCGCCACGAAGGCCGCACCTTTACAGACCGTAAATGGCTGGCTCGTCCGCGGCAACACCGTCCAGACCGGCCGCCGCTACGAAGAACCCTGGTGGATGGGTACCGTGCGCCCCTACGGCGTTGCAGAAGCCAAACCCGCCATCACCCGCTGGGTGCCCGGTCGCACGGGAACGGGACTGACAGACGACCTCGACGCCCTCACCGACACCATGCGCAACAAACATGTCGTCGCACTGGATCATAACTATGGTCTCTGGTACGATCGCCGCCGCGACGACCACGAACGCATCCGCCGGGCCGACGGCGACGTATGGCCGCCCTTTTACGAACTGCCCTTTAAACGCAGCGGCAAGGATACTGCCTGGGACGGTCTCAGCAAATACGACCTGACAAAATACAACCCCTGGTATTGGGACCGCCTCAAACATTTCGCGGACCTCGCCGACGCAAAAGGAATGGTGCTCCTCCATCAAAATTATTTTCAACACAACATCATCGAAGCCGGCGCCCACAACGCCGACTTCCCCTGGCGGCCGGCGAACAACATCAACAACACCGGCTTCCCGGAACCCACCCCCTACGCCGGCGACAAACGCGTCTTCCTCGCCGAGCAGTTCTACGACACCGCCAACCCCGCCCGGCACGACCTTCATCGCGCCTTTATCCGGCAATGCCTCGATAATTTCGCGGACAACACCGGGGTCATCCAGCTGATCAGCGCCGAATACACAGGCCCGCTTCACTTCACCCAATTCTGGCTCGACGTGATCCGCCAGTGGGAAGCAGAAAAAGGAAGAAGAGAACTCATCGCCCTCAGCACGACAAAAGACGTACAGGACGCGATCCTCGCCGATCCCGCCCGCGCCGCCACCGTCGACATCATCGATATCCGCTACTGGTACAACCAGGAGGACGGGAAGACCTATGCCCCCCTGGGCGGCCAAAGCCTGGCGCCCCGCCAACACGAACGCCTGCTGAAACCCAAACGGCCTTCCTTCGAACAGGTCTACCGCGCGGTAAAAGAGTACAGGACAAAATATCCCGCAAAAGCGGTCATCTACTCCGCCGAAGGAGAGAACTTCGGCTGGGCCGTCTTCATGGCCGGCGGATCACTCGCAAATATTCCGGTCATCAGCGACGCCCGCTTCCTCTCAGCCGCCGAGGCTATGCAACCCGCGGAAAAACCCTACCTGCTGCAAGGCGCAAACGGCTATATCCTTTACGCTACCGGCAACACCCCCATCGACCTGGCCCCCGGCGCCTACCGCGTACACCGGATCCACCCCACCGGCCAAACCGAACCAAAAACCACGAAAATAAAAGGCGGTCGAACCACCACCCTCGAATCACAAGGAACAACCATCTTTTGGCTGGAGAAACAATAGACTATGCGCACCGGTCTTTGCATATTATCCTTACTCGTTCTCACCACCGCCCAGCCGGATCCATCCCGCCTGCGCGTTTCCCCGGACAAACATTTCTTCCAAACGGAAAAAGGCGAACCCTTTTTCTGGCTGGGCGATACGGGTTGGCTCCTGCTCACAAGACTAACCCGCGAACAAACCGGCAAATACCTCGAAGACCGGCATAAAAAAGGCTTCAACGTCATCCAGGTCATGCTGGTCCATGGACTCACAGACACCGATGTATATGGCGACTCCGCCCTCCGCAACAAAAACCTGGCTACCCCGGGAGAGGCCTATTGGCAACATCTCGACTATGTCGTTAATAAAGCCGCCGAAAAAGGCATCTATCTCGCCCTCGTCCCCGTCTGGGGCGGGGTGGTAAAAGCCGCGAAGACGACGCCGGCTCAGGCAAAAGCCTACGCAACCTTCCTTGCACACCGCTACAGGGACAAGCCGAATATCATCTGGATGAATGGCGGCGACATCAAAGGCTCCGACTACGAAGCCGTCTGGAACACCATCGGAACGACATTAAGATCCGAGGACCCCAACCACCTGATCACCTTCCATCCCCGCGGCCGCGCCTCCTCGTCCTTCTGGTTCGAACAACAGCCCTGGCTGGATTTCAACAGCGTGCAATCCGGTCACCGCAGCTACCAGCAGGACACCTCGCGCGACGACCCCCGCTACGGGGAAGACAACTGGCGGTATATCGAGGCGGACTACAAACGCACACCCATCCGACCCGTCCTCGACGCCGAACCGTCCTACGAACAGATCCCCCATGGTCTGCACGATACCACCCAGCCCCGCTGGACCGCTGATGACGTACGGCGCTATGCCTACTGGTCCGTATTCGCCGGCGCCTGCGGGTTCACCTATGGCGACAATTCCGTCATGCAAATGCTGCGGCCAACGGACAAAGGCAGCGCCTACGGCGCAAGAACCCCCTGGTTTCAAGCCATCAACGACCCCGGCGCCGGCCAGATGATCCATCTGAAAAAGCTGATGCTCTCCCGCCCCTACTTCAGCCGCATCCCCGACCAATCCCTCATCGCCGATCAGGGTACACGGTATGACTATATCCTCGCCACCCGCGGCAAGGACTATGCGTTTATCTACACCTATACCGGCCGTAGCTTCCGGATCAACCCCTTCGCCAAACAGCAAAAAGGTTCCTGGTATAATCCCCGCACCGGCGAAACGATCGCCATCGGTACCGTAACTTCCCCGACGTTCGATCCCCCCGGGGAACCACACCCCGGCAATGACTGGGTTCTCATTCTTGATACAACAGAAAAATGAAGAAGACGTCGCTGATCATAACAACCCTGGTCCTTCTGGCCTCCTGCAGACCGGCAAAAGACGTCTATCTTTTCACGTCCTTCCGCGAACCCGCCGTCGACGGCCTGTATTTTCTCACCAGCAATGACGGCTATCACTGGACCGATCTCGGCGGCTCCTGGCTAAAGCCGGCGATCGGCGAGAAAAAGCTGATGCGCGACCCTTCCATGGCCCAGGGCCCCGATGGCACCTGGCGCCTCGTCTGGACAAGCGGGTGGAACGGTGACAAAGGCTTCGGCTACGCCTCCTCAAAAGATCTCATCCACTGGAGCGAACAACAGTATGTCCCCGTCATGGAGCACGAACCGGAGGCCTTCAACGTCTGGGCCCCGGAGATCTTTTACCAGAAGGACAGCGCCCGGTTCATCATCGTCTGGGCGACGACCATCCCCTTCCGTTTTCCGAAGGGCCAGGAAGATGAGAAGAATAACCATCGCCTCTATTGCACCACCACAAAGGATTTCAAAACCTTCACCCCGAGCCGCCTCTATTTCGACCCCGGCTATAGCGTCATCGATGCCACCGTCGTCCAGCGCGGACCAAAAGATTTCGTACTCGTTTTCAAAGACAATACGCGCCTGCAGCGGAATATAAAGGTCGCATTCGGCGCGAGCGCCGCGGGTCCCTGGCACGACGACTCAAAGGCGTTCACCCCGGAATTCACCGAAGGCCCCACCGTCGCGAAAATAAAGCACGACTATCTCGTCTATTTCGATAGCTACCGCGCAAAACGGTACGGTGCGGTAAAAACCACCGATTTCAAGACCTTTACAGACGTCTCCAACGAGGTCTCCGTCCCCGTCGGACATAAACATGGCACCATCGTCATGACGGATAAACGCACCATAAAAAGATTAAAACATGAGCACAAACCGCAGGACCTTCATTAAAACGGCCTCCCTGGGAAGCCTTCTCGCCGTAAACCTGCCCGGGATCACCGTCGCGTCATCAAAACGGATCTCCCTCTCCAACGACGACGTCATCCTCTTCCAGGGCGACAGCATCACCGACGCTCACCGGAAGAAAGATGACAACAACCCAAACAGCCCCGCCGCCCTCGGCGCAGGCTATCCCGTCCTCGCCGCCGCCGATCTGCTCTCCCGCTATCCCGGAAAAAACCTGAAGGTCTACAACAAAGGCGTCAGCGGAAATAAGGTCTACCAATTAGCCGATCGCTGGCAGTCGGATTGTCTCGATCTCAAACCGACGGTACTCAGCATCCTCGTCGGGGTGAACGATTTCTGGCACACCCTCGTCAACGGCTATACCGGTACCATAAAAACCTATCGCGACGACTATAAGACGCTCCTCGACCGCACAAAACAAAAGCTGCCCGAAGTAAAGCTCATCATCGGCGAACCTTATGCAGTCATCGGCGTAAAAGCCGTCGACGACAAATGGTATCCCGTATTCAACGAATACCGTCAGGCCGCCCGCGAAATAGCCGAATCCTTTGGCGCCGCCTTCATTCCCTACCAGGAGGTCTATGACAAGGCACAAAAATCGGCTCCCGGTTCCTACTGGACCGCAGACGGCGTCCACCCGACCCTCGCCGGCGCCCGCCTGATGGCGGAAGCCTGGTTGCAAACCGTAAAAGGATAACATGAAACGCGCGATCATCCATCTCATTCTCCTGATAACATTCGCCAATGCGCAAGCGCAGGATAGCGCTGCCGCCGAACTCGTCCACTATACGGGTCATACCCTCTCGAACCCTGACTACCACCACGGGCAGCTGGCCCCAGCCGTCGGCGTCCACAGCATACAGGTACTCCGCGCCAACCGGGAACACCCCGAACTCGCAGAAGGCTCCGGCTACACCTACAACCATGCGCCCATGCTCGCATACTGGAATAATAAATTCTATCTCGAATATCTCAGCGACAGGGTAGGGGAGAGCGTCCCTCCCGGCCAAACCCTTTTGACCACATCGCCCAACGGCTACACCTGGTCAAAACCCGTCGTCATCTTTCCTCCCTACAAGATCCCCGACGGTACGACAAAAGAAGGCCACCCCGGCGTGGCAAAAGATCTTTACGCCGTCATGCACCAACGCATGGGTTTCTATGTATCAAAACACAACCGCCTTCTCGTACTGGGTTTCTATGGCATCTGCCTCGACCCCCACGATGATCCTAACGACGGCAAAGGCATCGGCCGCGTCGTCCGCGAGGTAAAACCCGACGGCAGCTACGGCCCCATCTATTTCATCCACTATAACCCCGCCTGGAATGAAAAGAACACCACCTTTCCTTTCTATACCACCAGCAAGGACAAAGGGTTCATCGCCGATTGCAACGAACTCATGGCCACCCCGCTCATGATGATGCAATGGGTGGAAGAGACCGACCGCCATGACCCCCTCATCCCCCTGCAGAAAGACTATAAGGCCTTCAACTTCTACCATCTTCCAAACGGGCACGCCATCGGCCTCTGGAAAAACGGCCTCACGGCAACCAGCAAGGACCAGGGGCGCACCTGGACCCGCGTCATCCGCGCTCCCCATATCGTGACCGCCAATGCCAAGATCTGGGGGCAACGCACCTCCGACGGCAACTACGTCACCATCTACAACCCCTCCGAATTCCGCTGGCCCCTCGCCATCTCCACCAGCAAGGATGGCCTCGACTATACCAATCTCTTACTCGTCAACGGCGAGATCTCCACCGCCCGCTATGGCGGTAACTACAAAAGCTACGGCCCTCAATATACCCGGGGCATCGAAGAAGGCAACGGCATCCCCCCCGACGGCAACATCTGGATCACCTATAGTATGAACAAGGAAGACATCTGGGTCAGCACCATCCCCGTCCCCGTCACCGACAAGGTCACCGCCGACGTGGATGACAAAGGAAAAGAATTCACCCGCTGGAACACCTTCAGCCCCATCTGGGCGCCTGTCACGATCACCGGCAAAGGCCTCGAACTGAAAGACGCCGATCCCTACGATTACGCGATGGCCGAACGCGTCTTCCCCGTCGCGAAAAAGATGGTTGCGCAATTCGCGATCACCCCGGCCCAGGCCGACCACGGCCAACTCCAGATCGAATTCCAGGATGAACACAACGCCACCGCCGTTCGCCTCAGCTTCGAACCCGACGGCACGTTCATCACAAAAGCCGGCGCCCGGATAAAGAAAATGCTCAGCTATAAGGCCGGCGCCACCTATACCCTAAAGGTCAGCCTCAATACCGACACCCGGATGTACACCGTAAACGTAGACGGAAAAGATGTCGTCACCCAACTCTTCTTCGCCCCCGTCGAAAGCCTTGGCCACATCGTCTTCCGCACCGGCGAAACCCGCCACTTCCCGACACCGGACAGTCCCGCGGAAGCCGATTCCGATCAGCCCCATGCCGGCGACAAAGTCCCCGAAGCCTCATTCACCCTCCAATATCTGAAGACCACAAAACAATGATGACGCGTCTCACCATATTAGCTGTCTTCCTCACGCTCTCCGCCGCCGCGCAAAAAGAGTCCGCCCTATCTCCCACCGCCGTCACCCACCTCGGCGGCTTCGCCGGCAACCGCATCGAAAAGAACAAAGACAATTATCTCAAAACCTTCGACATCGCCAAATATGTCGGCCTCATGGAGACGCGCGACTTCACCGGCTGGGACTGGCGCCAGGGCGAACAACCCGGCAAATGGCTCGAAGCCGCGATCCTCTCCGGCGAACCATCCGCTCACACGATCTACCAACGCATCCTCAAGACCCAGGCCCCCGACGGCTATATCGGCATCACCAGCCAGAAAGTACGCACCCCCGAAAAACCCCTGGGCGGCATGGACGCCTATGAACTATATTTTACCCAACACGCTCTATTGACGGCCTACGAAGTATGGAAAGACCCAAAAGCCCTCACCGCCGCCAAACACCTCGGCGACTACTTCGTCCGATATATCGGCCCCGGCAAAGCGGAATTCTGGCCCTCCCCAACCCATGCCCCCGAGAACAAAGGCAAGACGCTAAAAGGCACCATGCACTCCGCCATCGCCGGCCATAGCATTCACTACTCCTGGGAAGGCACCCTCCTCATCGACCCGATGATGCGGCTCTACCAGCTCTCCGGCGACAAACGCTACTACAACTGGTGCAAATGGGTCGTCGGCAGCATCGACAAATGGAGCGGCTGGGACGCCTATTCCAATCTCGACAAGGTCGCCGCCGGCACCCTGCCCATCGACAAGATCCAACCTTACGTTCATGCGCATACCTTTCAGATGAATTTCCTCGGCCTGCTGCGGATGTACCGTGTCAGCGGCGACAGTTCCTATCTGAAAAAGGTCGAAGGCGCCTGGAACGATATCGCCTCCCGCCAGCGCTATATCACCGGCGGCGTCAGCGTCGGCGAACACTACGAGCGCGACTATGTCAAACCCCTCACCGGCGAGATGATGGAAACCTGCGCCACCATGTCCTGGATGCAGCTTTCACAGGCCTTGCTCGATATCACCGGGGATCCCAGGTACGCCGACGCGATCGAACGCATCCAGTGGAACAATGTCTTCGCCGAACAAACCATCGACGGCGACGCCAATCATTACTTTACCCCGCCAAACGGCTATACCCCAAAAGGCTATTACCGCGAACCCGACTGCTGCATGAGCAGCGGCGATCGTCTCCTCTCCATGCTCCCCGGCTTCATCTACGCCACCGGACCCAACAACAATATCTACATAAACCAATTCGTCCCCTCTACCACCACCATCGGCAAAACCACGATCACCCAGCAAACCGGTTTCCCCGAAACCGGCGCGATCACCGTCCTCGTCAACCCGGCCGCACCCACAAAAACGACCATCGACATCCGTATCCCGGCCTGGTGTACAAACCCGGTCCTGACGGTCAACGACCAACCCGTCGAGGCAAAGCCCGGCTCCTATGCCCGCATCACCCGCACCTGGCGCAAGGGCGACAAACTCACGCTCACCCTCCCCATGTCCCTCCAATGGATACGGCACGATCACTACCAACGAACAGCCGACCGCAAACCGTATAAGACAAGCCCCGATGACGACGCTCCCTATGCACTCGTCCGCGGCCCCCTCGTCTATGCCGTCGACGATATCTGGTACAAAGGCGATACCGCCGATTTCCATAAAGGCTGGATGGATAGCATCCGCTATCTGCTCACCGACGCCGCACAATTAAAACGGCTACCGGCCCCCGACAGCAACATCCTCGGGCCCGCCTATGAACTGACGCTGATAAAAGCCGACGGCGAAAAAGCGACCCTTCCCGTCTATCCCTTTGCCAATATCGGCAAATGGTACCGCGATCCCGCACACAAACCCGACAGCAACGCCGCCGCCTGGACCTATGCCATCTGGCTGAAAGGCGAACCCGCCAGTTCCGGCGCCCTCAAAATGCCGCATGTTTTCGAGAATAACATGGTCCTGCAACGCAACGCCCCCGTACCCATTTGGGGCGATGCAAAACCCAACACCGCCGTAACCGTCCACTTCAATACCCAAACAAAAACGACTACCGCCGACAACAACGGCCACTGGCGGCTCCGCCTCGATCCGCTCGAAGCCGACGCCCATCCTTCCATCCTTTCCATCACCAGCGAGAAGGACGCCCTCCGCTATCGCAACGTGCTCGTCGGCGAAGTCTGGCTCTGCAGCGGACAATCCAATATGGAATACCCCATGCGCAGGCTCAAACAGATCGATTCGGCCGATAACCCCAACATCCGCATCTTTCTGGTCCGCCACGACTACTACAAACAAAGCAGCCGTCATGCCTGGGATGCCGCCACCGGCGCCCCGTTAAGGGACTTTTCCGCCCCCGCCTACTTCTTCGCAAAGGAACTCTACGCGAACCTCCACGTCCCGATCGGCGTGATCTCCAATGCCATCCCCGGAAGCCGCATCGAACCCTGGCTGCCCGATACCGGAAAATTCTACACCACGATCGTCAAACCCCTCGCCCCCTACGCGATAAAGGGTTTCTGTTGGTACCAGGGCGAATCCAACTGCTTCGTCAGCGACACCCTCGCATATCCGAAAAAGATGACCAGCCTGATCGATAGCTGGCGAAGCCTCTGGGCCGAACCCAACGCGCCTTTCTACCTGGTTCAGATCACCCCCTACGAATATTCGAAGACCACCCATTCCGTCTACACCGAACCGGCCTTCTGGGAAGCCCAGCAAAAAGCGCTGCAACTTCCGCACACCGGCATCGTCGTGACCACCGATCTCGTGGATAGCGTGTCGCAGCTTCACCCGCGGGACAAACAACCCGTCGGCCACCGGCTGGCCCTCCTCGCACTGGGGACCGCCGCCTCGCCCGAATTCCAATCCATGACCGTCAAAGGCCGGACCATCCGGCTCAAATTCGTCAACACCGGTACAGGCCTCGTCAGTCACGACGGCCAACCCATTAACTGGTTCGAAACTGCGGACAAAAGCGGTAAATTTACTCCCGCAACGGCAACCATCACCGGCCCCGACACGATCACCCTAACGGCCAGGGCTAAGCCCACAGCCGTCCGATTCGGCTGGAACGAAGCCGCCCAACCCAATTTATTCAACAAAGAAGGCCTGCCCGCCATGCCGTTCCGGGCTTCAACCAACGAAACGAAATGAACCGGATACTCACCATAGCACTCATCGCCATCGCCCCCTTGCTCACCCATGCACAGGAGACCCAAAAACTCTGGCTCTCCGGCACCGGCAACGATCATACAGTGGATTGGAAATTCTTCTGCACCGAAGGCAGGAATTCCGGCAAATGGACCACCATCCCCGTGCCCTCCAACTGGGAACTGCAGGGCTTTGGCACGTACAATTACGGTCTCGACAAGGACTCCCTCCGCGGACACGAGAAAGGTCTTTATAAATATAATTTTACCATCCCCTCCACTTGGAAAGGCCATGTTGTTAATATCGTCTTCGATGGCAGCATGACCGATACGGAAGTAAAGATCAATGGCAAATCGGCAGGCGCCACCCACCAGGGCTCGTTCTATCGATTCCGGTACAATATCTCCAGTCTCCTCCGCTATGGCGCGTCCAACCTCCTCGAGGTGACCGTGGCAAAAGAATCGACAAACAAGTCGGTCAACATGGCCGAACGCCACGCCGATTTCTGGATCTTCGGCGGCATCTTCCGCCCCGTCTATCTCGAAGCCATGCCCACCCAGCATATCACCGGCCAGGCCATC
>NZ_DASYCH010000045.1:0-5827 GCF_036500295.1 Puia sp.
TCACAACTATGAACCCACCGCGGCTCACCAGCATTGCATCGACACGCTGAAGCCCTATGGCCGGCCGCTGATCTGCACGGAATATATGGCCCGGCTGCGCAACAGCACCTTCTTTAATATCATGCCGATGTTGAAAAAGGAAAAGGTCGCCGCCATCAACTGGGGGCTCGTGGCGGGCAAGACCAATACGATGTATGCCTGGGATACGCCGATGCCGGACGGAAAGGAGCCCAAGGTTTGGTTTCATGATATCTTCCGCCCGGATGGGTCGGTTTATGATAAGAAGGAGGTGGAGTTTATTAAGAGCGAGACAGGGAAATAAGAAAATCTTCCATATTCGCAGGCGAGACACTTTGGGTGGTCGCCTGCGAATAATTTGCGATAAAGGTTTGTGAAAATCGAACGCGTTCTTTCGGATTCAATTTGATCTCAATAGCCGTCATTTCTCCATCGACCTCTTCTATGAGATCGATCTCCTGTTGTTGCGTGGTCCGCCAGAAATATTGGCGGACATCCTTTCCTTCATATCGCATCATCTTCATCCGTTCTGCAATAACAAAGTTCTCCCATAAAGCGCCCCGATCCTGTCTCAGGGGAAAGGGTTTGAAGTCATTGATTATCGCGTTTCGTATTCCGCAGTCGTAGAAATAAATTTTCTTCCCCAGTCGGATCTCCGTTCGCACATTTCTGTTGAGGGCCGGTAGTCGAAACACGACAAATGTCTGTTCGAGTAAATGGATATAGCGTTCGACGGTCTTTCGGTCGGAACCGATGGTCTGAGCTACTTCCTGATAGTTCACTTCACTGCCCACCTGTAAGGCCAGCGCTTTTAATAACTTCTCCAGCAGCGCGGGCTTCCTTATCTGATCAAGGATCAGAATATCTTTGAACAGGTAACTGTCGGCCAATGATCTCAGTAAGGTTTTTTCCGCTGATTCGCTGGTTACGATATCGGGATAATAGCCATATACCAGGCGTTGTTCGAGAAGCCTTTTTTCGGCCAACAGCCCATGATGACGCACCATTTCAGAAAAACTCAACGGATAAAGCATATGCTCGTATTTGCGTCCCGTCAAAGGTTCACTGGTTTTATTGGAAAGCTCGAAGGCGGAGGAGCCTGTGGCTATGACCTGGATAGTTTTCAATTGATCCGTGAAAAGCTTTAGGGTCAGGCCTATGTCGGGAATACGTTGAGCTTCGTCGATAAAGACGATCTTCTTGTTCCCGGCGAGCGCTTTTAACCTGGCCGAAGTGGTATTGGAAAGCATTTCTCTGAGGTCGGCTTCGTCTCCATTCAGGTATAGATGGTCGGTGTCCTTTAACAGATCTTCCACGAGCGTCGACTTTCCACATTGGCGGGCGCCAAAGATTAAAATGGCTTTGCCTTTAAACAATTGCTTTTGTATTACTGCTTTTAAAGTCCGCTCGATCATAACAAAATAGGATTACAATATTATAAAATTATAATAAAACAGGATTATAATCCTATATCATTATAATAATTTGGGATTAAAACGGGCAAAATTTAGTCCATTTTATTGACTATCAATTACTTGATATTTTTAAATGCCGCGCGCAACTCGCCGGCTGGCAGTAAGGCGGCGATCTTGCGTGTAGCGATCGCTACCTGATTGCGGACGGTCAGCACCGAGAGATGCAGGACGTCCGCAACTTCTTTATATTTCATCCCCTCTTCTTTCACCAGCTGGAAGATGATGCGGCATTGGGGCGGCAGCTGCCGGATCGCCAGGCGGATCTTCCCGACGGCATCCGCGGAGATACAAAGCGACTCGGGATCGTCGAAGCTGATCAAGACTTCGGGATCGGCCTCGTCGAGGCTCAGCACTACTTTCTTGAACTGCTGGGTGAGATAGTTGTAGGAGAAATTGCGGGCGAGAGTGAACAGATAGACTTTCAGATTTTCGATCTCCATCAGCCGCCCGCGGATCTGCCACAATTTGATGAATACATCCGAGACAATGTCCTGAGCGGTATCCCGACTCTTTACGAAGGCGCATGCAAACCGGTGAAGGCCAGGGTATAGCAGCCCATACAATTGCTCATAGGCTTTCATATCCTCGTACAAAGCGATCTTCTGCTGCAGTTGTTTTATTTGGGCAAGCTCCTGGTCCATCGCGGCCCTTAAAATTACGCAAAAAAGCGTATCTTCGCCGGCTCTTCCGCCCCCATTGGGGTGGCTTGTTCACTTACTGTTGTAATAACAGCAAACTCTATCATGAAGCGTAAAACGGACAATTTCAGCAAGTTCTATAACAAAAAGAACAACGCTGCCATCAAAGAAGCCTTCCGGCAGGAAAAGAAAACCGCCAAGCGGGAACGCAAAGAAGCCATCGAAAAACATTTCGAAGAAAAACGCAAAGCCCGCTTCGGCGAGCCACAGCAGCCCCAACGCCCCGTCCGCGGCGGCAAGCCGGCCTTTGGCGCGAAAGCTGCGCCCGGCGCGAAAGCTGGACCAGGCAAACAAGTTCCGATGGCCAACGCAGCCCCCGGCAAACCTTCGCCGACCGCGAAAGCGGCACCCGGTGCAAGCACGGCCCAAGGGAGATTCACGCCGACGAAAGCGGGCCCCGGTAAGCTAGCCCACGGTGCACCCACGGCACCCGGCGCGAAACCTGCATCCGGCGCGAAACCCGCGACCGGCGCACCCGCCCACCACGGCGAACAGCTTCCGCTCAACAAATATATCGCCCACTCCGGCGTCTGCTCCCGCCGCGACGCCGCCGATCTCATCAAACTAGGCAAGGTCACCGTCAACGGCAAACCCGTTACCGAACCGGGCACAAAGGTCCTCCCCACCGACACCGTCAAGGTCAACGGCAAGCAGGTCACCATCTCCCGCAACTTTGTTTATGTCTTGTTGAACAAGCCAAAGGATTATATCACCACGACCGACGACCCGCAGGGCCGCAAGACCGTGCTCGATCTCATCCGCCAGGCCACGCCCGAACGCGTCTTCCCCATCGGCCGTCTCGACCGCAACACCTCCGGCGTGCTGCTGCTGACCAACGATGGCGACCTCGCCCAGAAACTCGCGCACCCCAGCCACGAGATCAAGAAGATCTATCATGTCGTGCTGGACAAGCCGCTTACAAAAGCCGACTTCGACAAGATCATCGGCGGCATCATCCTCGAAGACGGCCCGGCCCTGGTCGACGTCCTCGCCTATGCCGATCCCAAGGACAAGACGCAGATCGGGCTGGAGATCCATAGCGGCCGCAACCGCATCGTCCGCCGCATCTTCGAGTATCTCGGCTATGATGTTCGCGGGCTCGATCGCGTGATGTACGCGGGCCTCACCAAAAAGAACGTCCAGCGCGGTCATTGGCGCCTCCTCAACGAAAAGGAGATCCGCATCTTAAAATATCTCAACTCTTCGTTCAAAGGATCGCTTGCACCCAAGCGCACCGCGGAAAGCGCTGCCGCCAAACGGTCGGATGCCGCAGCAGCCGCCGCCAAAGGACCCAACGCCGCATCTGGCGCAACCCCGCAACTCCGGGCAATGGCCACCGCCCAACCCAGCGCAAAAGCCAAACCGGCGCGGTCCATCCCGCCCAAGGGCCAGAAACCGGCCAAACCCACCAAGGGCCGCAAACCCTATAACCCGAAATCCCCCCGGCCCGAAAAAGAATAATCGTCCCCCATGCAAAAATTAGACATCCTCTTCGAGAACGAGGCCTTCGTTGCCGTCAACAAACCCGCCGGGCTGCTCAGCATCCCCGACCGGGAAGGCAAGGAACAATCGATAAGATCCCTCCTCCGCGAAAAATACGGCAACATCTTCACGGTGCACCGCCTCGACCGCGATACCAGCGGTGTCATCCTCTTCGCGCGCGATGAGGCCACCCACAAATACCTCTCCGGCATCTTCGAGAACCGCGAGGTCGAGAAGATCTATCAGGGTCTCGTCCAGGGCACGCTGCCCCAAAAGCAGGGGAGCATCGATCTGCCCATCATGGAGCACCCGGTAAAGCCCGGCGTGATGGTCATCAACAAACATGGCAAGGCCTCGCTCACCGACTACGAGGTCCTCGAGGAACTCGGCCTTTACTCGCTTGTCCAGTTTCGAATTCATACGGGGAGGACACATCAGATACGCGTTCATATGCAATCTATGGGGCATTCGATCGTCTGCGATGAAACCTATGGCGATGCGCGGCCCGTGTTCATCTCCGCCATCAAGCGCAACTACAAGCTCTCCCGCACCGAAGAGCAGGAACGCCCCATCCTCTCGCGGCTCGCACTGCACTCCTACCTTCTCCATTTCACCGATGCCGCCGGCACAGCCCATACCCTCGAGGCTCCGCTGCCAAAGGATATGCGGGCGCTGTTGGCGCAGTTGAAAAAATGGGCTCACTAACCCGGCCGGCGCCCCGCAGCGGGCCGACCGCCCCCACTAAATTCGTCGAACACCGATCCAAATTCGTCGAATATCGATCCCGGTTGGCCGGGAATGGAATAATTTAGGCTACGGCCATTCGGCCGGGTAAATCAGCCTCCATGTTCAAAAATTTCTTCACCGTCGCCCTGCGGAGCATGACCCGCAGCAAGGTCTATACCGCCATCAATATCTTCGGCCTCTCCACCGGCATGGCCGTCGCCCTCCTCATCGGCCTTTGGGTCCACGACGAACTCACCTTTAACCAATCCTTTCCCAACTATAGCCGCATCGGCAACGTCATGCGCGACATCGGGATCAACGGAACACGCAGCGCCTACGGCGGAGCGCCCTATGAAATGGAAGCCGAACTGCGCACCCACTACGGCCGCTACTTCAAGCACATCGCCTACGCCACCTATCCCGATAACAATGTCCTGATCGTCAACGGAAAAAGCTTTCGCGTCAACGGCCAGTTCATGGGAGAAGAGATGCCGCAGATCCTCAGCCTCCATCTTTTGCAAGGCAGTCCCAACGGGCTTCACGATCCCAGTTCGATCTTTCTCTCCGCCTCCACGGCAAAGGCGCTTTTCGGCAGCGCCGACCCGCTCGGCAAGACCGTGAAGCTGGACAGCGGGCAGTTGGTGCAGGTGACGGGTGTCTATGCCGACCTGCCCTACAATTCGGACTTCAAGGATCTCGCCTTCATCGCCCCCTCGGACCTCTACTACGCCATGCATCCGCCGTCCGCAAACGTGGGCAACCACTGGCGTTTTTATAATCTCTTCGACGTCTATGTCCAGCTCGCCGACGGCGTCGACTGGAAGACCGTCGACGAAAAGATCCGGCTTCTCCGCCGCGATAAAATGGATCTGGCCACCTTCAACGCCGACAGATCTTACCAGTTTGTCTACCCGATGTCGCGGTGGCATCTTTATGATCCCCTCCAGTTGCCAGGAACGCGTAACAAGATCCAATATGTCTGGCTGCTGGGGCTCATCGGGGTCTTCGTGCTGCTGCTGGCCTGTATCAACTTTATGAACCTGTCCACGGCCCGCAGCGAAAAACGCGCAAAGGAGGTGGGTATCCGCAAGACCATCGGCTCGTTGCGGAGTCAGATCATCCTGCAGTTCTTCGGCGAATCGCTTTTCGCCGTCGGCTGCTCCCTCGTCTTTTGTATCCTCTTCACGCAGTTGCTGCTGCCTGTGTTCAATGACCTCACGGATAAGAAACTTTCCCTCCTCTGGCTCAACGCCGGGTTCTGGGGCATCATGCTCCTCTTCGGGCTGCTCACCGGCATCATCGCGGGTTGCTATCCGGCGCTCTCACCATCACCAAAACCCCCGGTCTGGAGGAACATTTTCAAAACTTCCGCCAGGACCTTAAAACAGAAAATATCGTCACGGATGCCGCCCTCGTGGTGAGCCCGCC
>NZ_DASYCH010000046.1:0-66787 GCF_036500295.1 Puia sp.
TTCTCTTCAAGACAGTAGACGATCAGATCGTCCACGATGCCGCCCTTGTCGTTTGTCAGGGCACTGTATTGGGCCTTACCATAGGTGAGTTTGGAAGCGTCGTTGGTCGTCACGCGCTGGATAAGATCGAGTGCATGTTCTCCTTTTACAATGAACTCGCCCATATGGCTTACGTCGAAGACCCCGGCATTGGTGCGGACGGCGGCATGTTCGTCATTGATACCGGTATAACTGATCGGCATCGTATACCCGGCGAATTCCACCATCTTGGCCCCGAGAGCGATGTGCATGCGCGTAAAAGGAGTGTGCTTCATGAATTGGGTTTTTAGGTGGGCAAAAGTAAGGGTTTTGGGGCTATTGGCCCGCCGCTAAAAAACAAGAAGCCCGCCGGCAGACGCCGGCAGGCTATGTTCCAACTTCAACCAACGAAGTTCTTTTATTTCGAACGGCCGGTGGCCGCGATTAAACCCTGCTCAGGGCGGACAGCAGCCGGCCTTCTTCGGACCGAACGACCATCGCCGTCTTCTTTATTTCCACACTGTCGGTCTTCTTGGCCGGAGCTTCCGGACTCTTATATCGGTAACCCCCGCCCCCCTTCTCCGTTTTCGGCTGGGTCTTTTCACTCTTGTATTCAGGCTGGTCATCGTCATCGTCGCTATCCTTTTGGTCCTTACGGTGCTTGCGGCTGTTCCGGTCCTCGACATCGCTATCGCGGCGATCGGTGCGGACAAGCCCGTTAGCCGTCATCATATATTCCACATTGGTGCTATAAGAATAGGTATCGTTGTCATCGATGTCTTCGTCCCAGTCGACATTCCAGTCCTTGCCATTGTCCCAGCGGATATGCCGGCGGCCCGGGTGGATATTGAACCAGTGGTAGTCGTCGACGCTGGAGTTCACCAGGATCCGCTTGCCGACCGGCACCGCGACCTCGACGCGAACCTGCTGGTTCCGGAATTTCTCACCGCGGACAATGGTAAAACCCTGTGGCAGGTTGAGCGTACTATCGGCCTGACCCACATGAAACTGGATATTATTGGCCAGGGCCCGGGCGCTGCTCCCGCTGCTGCCGCGGCTGAACTTGATCAGGTTGACATGGTAATTGGAGTCCTCGCTTTTCAGCACCTTTACTCTCACCGTCGTCATCAGGATACTGTCGTCGTTCAGAGTGTAAAAAGGACTGTTCCGGCCCATATCAAAATCAAACCACCAGTCGGTATCCTCGTATTTGTTGGCCGGACTTGACGTGCGGACCACCAGTTTTCCATGCGGCGGCTGCGCGATCTCCACGGCCTGCTCCACATGCTGCCGGCTCCGGAAATTGTTCATGATCATACCGGCGAGAACGATCACCGCGATCAATCCAAGCACCCAAAGGCTGCCGAAGGTGTACCCCAGGTAATGGCTGCGGCTGCGGGTACCGGAGATACGGCGGATCAACCAGGTCAGCAGGGCGATCACCGGAACCACCAGGAAGCAGAAGAAGCCGCCCCAGGCCAGGAAGTTCTGCCAAAATCCTTCCAGTACGTATCCTTTAAGATGAAGCAACCCGTCGCCGCGGAAGGCGAGGCCGACCAGCGCCATGATCAGCGAGAAGGCGATAACCCCGGCGATGAACAGGAAGAAGGCCTTGAAGAGGACGCCGATGGCGTGGGCAAAGCCGGAACCGCTCTTACGGATGGCGGGACCGGTCTCGGTTGCCCAGTTCTGGGTGTTTTGTCTGACCTGGCTGCCCACCTGTTGAAAGCGTTCCTGCATCTCGGAGCCCATCTCTTTTGCCCGGCCCTTAAAGGTTTCCAGATCGCTTTTAATAGTGTTCTTTATAGACTCCAGGTCGACCTTCTCCCCCCGCATTTCCAGTTTTTCAGAGGCGGTCACCGCTTCGGGGAGTACGATCCACAACACGATATAGGCGATAAAGAGCGTTCCGCCAAACCCGCCCGTGAGGAAGACGGGACCATCCCAGTGGATCCACCAGGCGGCGCGGACGATCGAGGTCAGAATACTGAGGATCAGCGGAAGGGCAAAGATCAGCCGGGGTATCCAGACGTCGATATGGAAATACGCGGCCAGCCCGCTGGCCACCCCGCCGATGACCCGGTCATCGGGATTGCGGTATAGCCGTTTGCGGATGTTTACCGGCAAAGACCGGGTCGGCAGAATGATCCAGAGGATAATATAGAGGAGTACCCCGCTGCCCCAGCCCAGCGTCATCAGCGCAAAAATGATCCGGACGATCGCCGGGTCCAGGCGCAGATAGTTGGCCAAACCGGCACAGACGCCACCCAGGATCTTATCGTTATCGGCACGGTACAGCCGGCGGCCTTCTTCCCCGGCAAACTGCCAGTTGGGCTGCGGGCCGGATTGCTGCTGGCTCCCGCTGGTGCTGGCGGTGGAGGTTGTCCCCGCACTGCCTTCCCCTTCGAATTCTTCGGGGCGGCCCATGCTGGCGATGATGGCATCCACATCGGCATCGGTGATACAAGCGGCACCCTTTTTAAGGGTCTCAGAGAAAAGCTCCGCAAACCGGTTCTCGATATCACTAATGATCTCCTCCCTGCCTTCTTCGTTGGCAAAATGCCTGCGCAGGCTCTCGATATAGAGCTGGAGCATCTCATAGGCGGACTCTTCGATCGGGATTACCCGGCTATGAAAGTTTATATTAATGATCTTTTTCATTGTTAGTGTATTTGGAGGTTGAGTTGTAGGTTTCTCGTGTGTTTCGGGGTTTTTAAAGTTTGTTGTTGGTGAGTGCATGCACGGCATTGGCCAGTTCCGTCCAGGTGGCTTCCAGCTCACCATAGAAAGCATCCCCCTTTGGCGTCAGGGAAAAATATTTGCGGGGCGGTCCCGAGTTGCTTTCTACCCAACGATAAGTAAGCATGTCCGCATTTTTTAGCCGGGTCAACAGCGGGTAAAGGGTGCCTTCCAGGATGTTCAGGTTCGCCGCCTTCATTTCTTCCACGATATCCGAGGGGTAGGCTTCACCGCGCCTGATCACTGAGAGAATGCAAAACTCCAGGATTCCTTTTCGCATCTGGCTCTGGGTGTTCTCAATATTCATACGCTGAGTTTTTGTACATCTCAAAGGTATGTACATTTTTAGTACTATGCAACACACAGTACCTTTTTAAACTCAGAAATCAGCAATAAAGGATAGGCAAAACCCCCTGATAATCAGAGGGTTTTGGGGATAAAAAAATCTTTAAAAATATTTTTTGACAATGGACGGATGGCCGAAAACCCGGGATAAGTGGCGCCCAGAGGTTGGCAAAAAGACTTCGAAAGCTATTTCTTCAACCCGATCTCGCGCAGGCGCTCATCCAGGTATTCCCCGGCGGTTGCATCAGGATAGGCTTTCGGATGCTTTGCATCGATACATCCGGGCAGACAGGCGAGGCTCATGGTGCTTTTGGGGTGAAGAAAGAAAGGGATGGAGAAACGTGGGCTGCCCCAGTGCTCACGGGGCGGGTTGACCACCCGGTGGGTGGTGGATTTCAGCTTGTTATTGGTCAGCCGTTGGAGCATATCCCCAACATTGACCACGATCTGTTCGGGAAGAGAGGTGACGGGCACCCATTCATTTTGCTTGGAAAGGATCTCCAGCCCGTCCGCGGATGCACCGACAAGCAGAGTGATCAGATTGATATCCTCATGCTGTTCGGCCCGGATCGCGGACTTCGGCTCCTCCCGGATCGGCGGGTAATGGATGGCTCGCAGGATGGAGTTGCCGTTGTGGATATAGGGGTCGAAATAGTTCTCGGAAAGCCCCAGATAGATCGCGATCGCCTTGAGCAAATGGCCGCCCGAGGTTTCGAAAGACCGGTAGGCTTTTTCAAAAAGCCGGTTAAACTCGGGCAGATCGCCTACCTGAACGTTGTCGGGATACTCGGACTTGATGGGATCCTTGTCTTCGACGGTCTGACCAAACTGGAAGAATTCTTTCAGATCGGGCGCCGTGCTCCCCTTGGCATGTTCCTTCCCGAAGGAGGTATAACCCCGCTGGCCGGCCAGGCCGGGAATCTCGTATTTCCGCTTCATGTCAGGGGGCAGGGAGAAAAAAGCCCGGGCATTGCTGTAAAGGCCCTCTACGGTCGAATCGGGAATGCCATGGTTCTTCACCGCGACAAAACCCACCTCTTCATAGGCTTTTCCAAGCGCAGCTACAAAGGCGGCTTTCTGTTGTGCGTTACCCGATGTGAATTCGGCGAGGTCGACGACTGGAATGGCCATAGTATAAAGTTTTTACGAATTTACTTAAAAATCTGCGCTTTTGGGGGCTCTCGGAAAGGCAATCACGTCCCGGATATTGGTCATTCCGGTAACGAAAAGCATCATACGCTCGAACCCGAGGCCGAAGCCGGCATGCGGCACCGCCCCAAAGCGCCGGGTATCCAGATACCACCACATCTCCTCCAGGGGAATATGCATCTCCTTCATCCGCCCCTCGAGTCGGTCCAGGCGTTCTTCACGCTGGGATCCGCCTACCAGTTCCCCGATACCCGGGACAAGGATATCCATGGCGGCAACCGTATTTCCATCGTCGTTCATCCGCATATAAAAGGCCTTTATCGCGGCAGGATAGCCGGTGACGATGACGGGTTTCTTAAAATGCTTCTCCACCAGGTATCGCTCGTGCTCGCTCTGCATATCGATCCCCCATTTCACCTCGTAATGGAATTTCTTTTTCTTATAGGCCGGCGACTGTAATAGAATGTCGATGGCTTCGGTATAGGTAATGCGTTCGAATTGATTGTTCATCACGAATTCCAGCTTTTCGATCAGCCCCATTTCGCTCCGTTCGGCCTGCGGTTTTTGCTTCTCCTCCTCAACCAGCCGCTGTGCGAGGAAATCCAGGTCTTCCCGGTTATGCTCCATGACATAGCGGATCAGATAGCGGATAAATTCTTCCGCCAGATTCATATTGTCCTCCAGATCGTAAAAGGCCATTTCCGGCTCGATCATCCAAAACTCCGCCAGGTGACGGGCCGTATTGGAGTTCTCTGCGCGGAAGGTGGGTCCAAAAGTATAGATCTCGCTAAGCGCCATCGCCCCCAGTTCCCCCTCCAGCTGCCCGCTGACGGTGAGGTTGGTTGCGCGGCCAAAGAAGTCTTCACTGAAATCGATGGAGCCATCCTCCTTTCGGGGCGCCCCGTCAAAGGGCAGCGTGGTCACGCGGAACATCTCACCCGCCCCCTCCGCATCCGAAGCCGTGATAATGGGTGTATGCAGATAAAAGAACCCCCGGTCATTATAAAATTTGTGGATGGCAAACGACAGGGAATGCCGGACCCGGAAGATCGCTCCAAAGGTCTGCGTCCTGAAACGCAGATGAGCTATCTCGCGGAGATATTCAAGGCTGGGCCGGTTCTTTAGCTGAAGAGGATAGGTGTCAGGATTGCATTCGCCCAAAACCTCGATGGATGAGGCTTTCACCTCTACAGCCTGACCCTTGCCAAGAGACGCGACAAGCCGCCCGCTCGCCTTTAGCGAGGCCCCCGGGGTTATCTTTTTTAACAATTCATCATTAAAGACACCCAACTCCGCTACAACCTGGATGTTATTATTCGTAGACCCGTCGTTAAGGGCGATAAACTGGTTGTTGCGAAAGCTTCGCACCCATCCCATAACGGTCACTTGCTGGTCTTCCGGCGTAGTGGAAAGAAGTTCTTTCACCTTCACTCTTGTGTTGAACATGATCTTTTTTTCGGAATTTTGTGTGCGCGGATAGGTCTGCTCGCCAAACTAGCCCTATCCGCGCACACGGCTAATGTCTGACCTTCGGTCGAACCGCTTCCAGCGGTTCCTTTTGTGTGCGCAAATATACGATATGCAATTTTTTCAGGTCAAAAACCGCTTGAATCTCAGTTGATTTGAAAAATTTTTTTTGATTTTCGCTTTTTTATGCTAAAATTGCAGTGGAATTAAGCTGATCAGTTTCCTTTTCCAATGCTCACAGCTTATCAGTTTTAACTCTCCTGATTCACAATTAATCAAATCATTTCAAACATTTTCAGCTAGACAGTCCACTGTTTGAGAATGCTGTTCAACTCTCAAGTTATTTTATGTACGATATTCTCCAATTGAACGACATGCTCGTTCCAGAACTCCTCGACATTGCGGAGCAGTTAAAAATCGCCGGTGCCAAGAAGCTGGAAAAGCAGGAGCTCGTGTACAAGATCCTCGATAAACAAGCCGTTGCGGCCAGCGAAGTAAAGGCCGACTCCGACGATAAGCCCAAAAGAAAACGCATTATAAAGACCACCACCGGCAACAGCACAGAGGAAGCTATTGTCGAAAGTGAAGAAAAGCCTAAAAAAGTAGAAGCGAAAAAAGAACAGATAAAAGAAGTGCCGCGCAAGAAAGAAGAGAAGCCGATGCTGAAGAAAACGCCGGCCCGCAAGAAAGAAGAAGAACCCCAGGAAGTGGCCGCTCCTGCCGCACCTCCGCCCGCAAAGGCGCCCGTCGCAAAGAGCCAGCCCCAGCAACATCCCCATCCGCAACCGCGTAGAGACGAGCAGCCCCGCAGAGACGAGCAGCCCCGCAGAGATGAGCAACCTCGCAGAGACGAGCAACCGCGCAGAGATGAGCAACCTCGCAGAGACGAGCAGCCCGCACATCGTCCCCGCCGCGAAGAATCCACACAAGACCAACACGAAGAACAGCCTGATGAGGAAGATGTCATGCAGGATGAGCAGGACGGCGGCGATGGTATGAATGAGAATCGCACCGGAGACTCACAGGCCGGCAGAGCGTACCCGCAGCGGCGCAACGAAGCATTCAACATCGAATTCGACGGGGTCATTTCGGCCGAAGGCGTACTGGAAATGATGCCCGATGGCTATGGCTTCCTGCGCAGCAGCGATTATAATTATCTCTCCTCCCCCGATGATATCTATGTCAGCCCTTCGCAGATAAAACTGTTCGGCCTCAAGACCGGCGACACCGTACTGGGAAGCGTTCGCCCGCCGAAAGAAGGAGAAAAATATTTCGCCCTGTTAAAGGTCGAGACCATCAACAACAAAGGCCCCGAAGAGGTTCGCGACCGCGTTCCCTTCGATTACCTGACACCGCTGTTCCCCTTTGAAAAGTTGAATCTCTTCACAACCCCCAGCGATTATTCCACCCGGATCATCGACCTGTTCACCCCCATCGGAAAAGGCCAGCGCGGACTCATCGTCGCCCAGCCCAAAACAGGTAAGACGATGTTGTTAAAGGCCGTGGCCAATGCCCTCGCCTCCAACCACCCCGAATGTTATCTCATGATCGTCCTCGTCGACGAACGTCCCGAGGAAGTCACCGATATGGAGCGCAGTGTAAAGGCCGAGGTCATCGCCTCCACCTTTGATGAACCGGCGGAAAAACACGTAAAAGTGTCCACCATCGCCCTCCAAAAAGCAAAAAGACTGGTAGAATGCGGTCATGATGTGATCATCCTGCTCGACTCTATCACCCGTCTCGCCCGCGCCCATAACACCGTTGCCCCCGCATCCGGAAAAGTTCTTTCGGGTGGTGTGGAAGCAAACGCAATGCAAAAGCCCAAGCAGTTCTTTGGTGCTGCCCGCAAGATCGAGAACGGCGGTTCCCTCACCATTCTCGCAACGGCGCTGATCGACACCGGTTCCAAAATGGATGAAGTTATTTTCGAAGAGTTCAAGGGTACCGGTAACATGGAATTGCAGCTGGAAAGACGTCTGTCCAACCGCCGCATCTATCCCGCTATCGACCTCGTCGCCTCTTCCACCCGCCGCGATGACCTCCTGCTCGAAAAAGAAGTGCTGCAACGCATGAACCTCCTTCGAGTCTACCTGAATGATATGAATGCGGAAGAAGCCATGAACGAACTGCTGAAACGCATGCGGGGCACCAAAAGCAATGAAGAGTTCCTGGCGAGCATGAATAGTTAAGGTCCGCGCGTCTAAGGTCGCGGCCTAAACCAATCCATCAATCGTCTTTGCCAGTTTCCGGTCCTTATCGGTCACGACATTCCCTGCACTATCTGTGGACAGGCTGATCTCTACAGTATTGTAGACATTGGACCAATTGGGATGATGATCCATCTTCTCCGCAGCCAGCGCGACCCTTGTCATAAAAGCAAAAGCCTGCGAAAAGTCCTTGAACTCGAACTTCCGGTAAAGCGTGTTATTTTTTTCTTCCCACATCGCTAAAGAATTTATCGGGCCGCACGGCCCGGATTCCTAAAATATTAAATGACCCTTATTCCTGATCTTACTGTGCGCCAGCTCCATCACTAATTGCACGCCGGGCACCGTTCGGATACAACTCATTAATTGTGCCAGCCGGTCATCGGCAACGACGTCCCCCTTTAAGAGCCAGAGAAAATCCAGGTGCTTGAACTCGGGAAGCAGATATTCACCATCGAATTGATTGTTATACAGATAATGCTGCAGGCTCGTATCCTTTTCCTGGTACTCGAAAACCCCAAAAAAATACCTCCGCTGACGTTTTGTAAGCTGGATCTCGATATCGTTGTTGCTGCGGAAATCCAGGCGCAGCCGGTTATTCAGCTGCCAGCAGAACTGGTAGTCCTTCACCGGGGCAACGATGCCCATCAACCGGGTGTCTTCGAAAAACTCGCCCGTCATATCCTCTATGTTCAGCTTCAGCTTCATAGCTTTCTAAAGGCAAACCGGCCCCGCTTATCCGCGGTTTCTATCAGGTCATAGATGAATTTTATCACCTTCAGCTCGCCATTGTAATTGATCTTGTCGGCGCTGTCCCCGGGCATATGATAGTCGGCATTGGCGCCGGTGAATACAAAGAGCACCGGAACCTCCTTCTGGTAAAAGGAGGTATGATCGCGCTGCCCGGCAGCGCTGCTGTCGATGTGCAACGCCAGCTCCTTTTTTTCCTTTATGGCGCCACACACCTGCCCCCAGGCCGGAGAAGAACCAAAACCGCCAAGGGTCAGCACATGCGAACTGTCGTTCAACCGGCCGATCATCTCCAGGTTGATCATATAGTTCATCTTTTTCAGTTCCACCGGGGAATGCTCGACCAGGTACCGGGAACCGTACAAACCTTGTTCTTCACCCGAAAAAGCGACAAAAAGATAATTGTTGGCTTTCAGCCGCGAATCCGCCAATAATCGCGCCAGCTCGATCAGCCCGGCTACCCCGCTGGCATTGTCATCCGCACCGTTGTAGGTGACGCTGTCCTTGCCGTGGTATAGCGTGTTGCCGTCCTCGCCATGACCCAGGTGGTCGTAGTGGGCCCCGATGACCACGGTGTTCGCAGCGCCGTTGTTCAGAAACCCAACCACATTATGCCCGGTACGCCTTTTTTCAGAAAAGCCCACCTTCAGCCGGATGTCCACGGAAGCGGTTTCATCCTTCAGGTATTTTCGCTTAGCCTCCCGGGTAATATAGACAACCGGGATAGCAATCGGCTCCGCCTTCTCATGCGGGTTAAACGCAAGGTTATCGGCTATCCGGGATGAATTGTACAGGATAAGCGCCGTGGCGCCTTTCCGGGCACAGGCAATGGCTTTTGCCCGGATGGCGGCGGTCAGATCGAAATGGCGGTTACCCGCATTCGATTCCAGGGTTTCCCGCAAATCGAAAAACCAGGGAACTCCGCTCTCCTGCAAGGCAATGGCTGGAGAGCCGGTTATTTCCGTGGTAGCACTGAAGCTCATCGGGAAATACTCTTTTTCCGGCAGGAAAGGCCGGTCATTGACGATAAAATAGGCATCGCGGCTCAGCTCCTTCCCCTGATCGATCTCAAAGGCCTGAAGCCAGCCATTATTATCCCCTTTTGGCTGTACGCCTGCCTGTCCGAGTGCGACGGTGATATAGTCGCTTGCCGCCTTCTCCCCCGAAGTTCCCGTTCTCCTGCCCTCCAGCCGGGGATCGGCAAGATAGTGGATATGGGTCTCCAGATTGGTAAGGGTAACTTTGTCGGCCTTTTTAAGTTTTTGTGCGAAAGTGGAGGTAGTCAGGCAGGGTAGGATCAGGATAGGTGTTAAAAATTTAATACGGGCAATCATATAAGCCGGTTTAACATAACGGTCTGTGGTACAAAGGAAAACTACAATTTAGGCCTTCCAAAGGTAAGATGGATTTATTTTCTACAGTCACCTTTTTTCCTTTAGTTTTGCAGATTGGCCTTTCCGCATCCAACTCCGACAACCGGGCCGCGGAACAGGGGATTTGTTAAACCGACATATGGCGTTACCGCACCTTATTAAGTATGTTTATACCAATGGGACCGATGAAGTGATTCGACGGGGGAAAAAGATCCATGCCATTGGGTATGTAGAACTGATCGAATACGACGAACTGTTCGAATCTGTCACTTTTCGGGTGAAGGATGACAGCTATACGACGTATTATAAAGTATACGTACAGAAATTCAAGGATCCCAAGACCCTTTCCATCCGCTGCAGCTGTCCCTATAACCTTGGGGATATCTGCCGGCATGAGGCGGGTGCGCTTATCCAGCTGCAGGAGTTGCTGGACAGGAATATGCTGAAGGCCGAAGAAGTTCAATACGATCAGCGGCACACCGTTGTAAAGATGAAGTTCATCGATCTGAAAAGCATCAGGCTGCTTTGCAGCCCGCAAACCCTGGCGGATGCGGAGAAATTTCTGCGTGAGCAGAAGGCCAAAATAGAATACGCAAAAGACGAGGTGGTAAAGGCCTCCGTCAAGATCGAGGACCAGGTCTACCAGGTCGTACTGCGCAAGAACGAAGAACGCAACTTCGACACCAGCAGCGACTACCCGGACGTGATCCATCCCCTCTCCCTTCCGAAAGTGATCGTCTTCCTCCAGCTGCTCCAGGCGCATGGCGCTTATTATTTCGACAGCATCCGCAACTGGGACAAGGAAAAGAACAAACTGCTCGAAGCCTACGGGTATTCCCTTTCGGATGATCTGAAAGGAAAATTCGAATTCACTTATAAGGACGGAAAGCCGTTTCTCCGCGTGCTCGATATCTCGATCAAGCGGGTGGCGCCCGTCGCCAACAGCCGGCTTCGGCCCGTGGAAGCCGAAGCGCCGGTCGCCGTTGTTTCCGAAGAAGAAAAACTGGTGGGCAACGCCCAGCGGCTTGGAGTTGTATTCAATTTCAATCAGGACGGATTCCCCGGTTTCAGCATGGATGCGATAACAGGGGAAAGCAACGAAGAGCAGACAGCCTACTCCGGTAAGGTGGAGAAGGTCGACCTTTCCAAGTTTGTCAATATTGAACCCTTTAACGAACCCGACCGCCAGCTGATCCCTTCCCTGCGGAAGATGCAGGGCTCGGAGATCAATAAATACCTCAACCGCAACTCCCCTTTCAGCGGAATCTGGGAGAATATCATCCATCATGAAGAGGACGATCTTCCCGAAGAGACAAAGAAGCTGATGGTGGAATATCTCCACCCCAAGCTGAAAAAGCTGTTCCTGGAGTTGAATTCCAACCCATTTGTGTTTTTTCTCAACGGGCATAAGGCCTTTAAGACGGTCAACCTGCAACCGGTTGGCCTGTCGGGTGACCCGGTGACCCCCTTCTTTTATGTCGCCGCGGCGAAAGATGGCTACGAGCTGGGTTGTTATGTAAAGATCAATGGTCAGGCCGTAGACCTCTCCCGTAATGAAAGCAAGAGCCCCCTTGTTTTTTTCTACAATAACAATATCTATCTGTGGAACAAACCGGAGGATATCGGCCTGGTGGAGAAGTTCACCGGCCGTGACAGCCGGACCATCAGCAAGACCGACTGGCCCGGCCAGCTGCGCGATTTCATCCTGCCGCTGACAAAAGACTATCAGGTGGATTTTGACGGCGGCCTGATCCGCGAGGTGAAGGACGGCGATCCCGACCGCAAGCTGCTGCTGCAGGAAAAAGGGGACTACCTGGTATTCCAGCCCGTCTTTTCCTACAAGGGATTCGAAACAAGACCCGGCGGAAAGGATGAGATCGTCGTCCCCGACGGCGACCAGGTGTTGATCGTCCACCGGAACAAGGAAGCCGAATTGCAATTCTTTCGCAAGCTGGAGTCCCTGCACAGTCAGTTCATCCATCCCGAAGGTTCGCACAGCCTGGCGCTGAAAGGCGCCGACGTCCTCAAGAATAACTGGTTCTTCCTGTTCGTCGATGCCATGGAAGAAATGAAGATCCCGGTCTACGGATTCGAGGCGCTGAAGAATTTCCGGTTCAATACTGCCAAACCGCAAACCAAGATCCATATCAGCAGCAACACGGATTGGTTCGACGCGCGGGTGGACATCGTCTTTGGCGACCAGAAAGTAACCATCGCCGACGTAAAGAAAGCGCTTGGCAATCGCCAGCAGTTCGTACCGCTGCACGACGGCACCCTGGGGGTGCTGCCCGAAGAATGGATAAAGAAATATTCGCTCCTGTTCCGTGTCGGTGAAGGCAAGAGCAACCAGCTGCGGCTGTCGAAATATCATATGAGTGTGATCGACGAGCTCTATGACAACCGCAACGAGGAAGAGCTGATCATCCGGCTGGAAGAGAAATACGAACAGCTGCGGGAATTCAACCGCATCCGCGAGATCCCGGTCCCCGCGCATCTGGAACCCATCCTGCGGCCCTACCAGACGCACGGTTTTCACTGGCTCAATTATCTGCACGAGGTCAACTGGGGCGGTATCCTTGCCGACGACATGGGTCTCGGTAAGACTATCCAGGCCCTTTCCTTCCTGCAGCATTTCCGGGACGAACATGAAAGGCTGAGCGCCCTCGTGGTCTGCCCCACCACCCTGATGTTCAACTGGGAGAATGAGATCCGGAAATTCACCCCCACACTCACCTATCATATTCATCACGGCGGCGACCGGACCCGTAACAAGGAAATTCTTTCGCAATACAACGTCATCATCACCACCTACGGAACGCTGCGCAGCGATATCAAGCTGCTGCTGGAAATGAATTTTGATTATGCCGTGCTGGATGAATCCCAGGCTATCAAGAATCCCGGCAGTAAGGTGACCAAGGCTGCCTGCCTGCTCCAGGCCCGCCACCGCCTTTGTATGAGCGGTACGCCCCTGCAGAACAACACCTTTGACATTTTTGCCCAGATGAATTTCCTCAATCCGGGTATGCTGGGAAGTCTCGAATTCTTCCGCCAGGAGTTTGCCGTGCCGATCGACAAGTTCGGGGAACAGGACCGCAAGGAACATCTCCGCAAGCTGCTTTATCCGTTTATCCTTCGCCGGACCAAGGAACAGGTGGCAAAAGACCTGCCCGAAAAGACGGAAACCATCCTTTTCTGCGAGATGGAAGACGAACAACGGAAAGTATACGAGGCGTATCGCAACGACTATCGCGACAAGATCCTGGGAACCATCGAAACCCAGGGTATCCAGCGGTCACAGCTCACCATTCTGCAAGGTCTGATGAAGCTGCGGCAGATCTGCGACTCCCCCGCGATCCTTAACGAAACGGATAAATACCCGAATCATTCGATAAAGCTCGACGAACTGGCCCGCGAGATCACCGAGAACATCGGCGATCACAAAGCCCTCATCTTCTCCCAGTTCCTTGGAATGCTGGCACTCATTCGCGAACGGCTGAAAGAGCTGGATGTCAAATTCGAATATTTTGACGGCAGCACCTCCGCCATCGAACGGGAAAGAGCCATCCAAAGTTTCCAGAAAGACGATACCTGCCGGGTCTTCCTGATCTCCCTAAAAGCCGGGGGCGTGGGTCTGAACCTGACGGCGGCCGACTATGTCTACATCGTCGACCCCTGGTGGAATCCCGCGGTGGAGCAGCAAGCCATCGACCGGACCCATCGTATCGGTCAGACCAAGAATATCTTCGCCTACCGGATGATCTGTAAGGATACGATCGAGGATAAAATTCTTCAACTGCAGGAAAAAAAGCGCATCCTGGCCAAGGATCTCATCGCCGACGACGATGGATTTGTTAAGAGCCTGACCCGCGCCGATGTGGAATACCTGTTTAGTTAGCCAATTGACCGATTAGCCCCAAATTGGATCACTGGGGTTCACCCTGCTGTCCACTCAATTTTGCCACTGGTACAAGGGCATCTATGCCCGTTCCTGATCATATACTATTTTAGCAGACTATTTGCGTGGATAAAACTATAAAGCCGGCTATGAAAAAGGTATCGTTGTTTTTGTTGATATTGACCCTCATGAGTGCAACCCGCTCATTCTCACAGTCTAATACCCGAGGCTCGGTAAAAGGCGTGTTGGTGGATACCGCTGGCGGACGCCAGCCGCTCGCCAATGCTACCGTTTCCATCACCCCGCTTGGCGGCGACTCCACAGATGCGGAATTTACCGTTTCCGGCAAGGGCGGCATCTTTCAGTTCAAGGGCATCCGCGTCGGTCAGTACAAACTCCTGATCACCTACGAAGGATATAACCATATCGAACGGCAGGTACGGATCTCGGATAGCGGCTCGGTGGTCGATCTCTCCACCCTTTATATGAACCGCTCGGACAAGATGCTCGCAGAAGTCGTGATCCAGCGTCCGCCGATGGGCATCAAAAAAGATACGGTCGAATACAGCGCCGGATCATTTGCGACAAAACCCAACGCGGTCGCGGAAGACCTCCTGAAGAAACTGCCCGGTGTGACCGTCGACAACAGCGGGACCGTTACCGCCCATGGCGAACAGGTGCAGCGGATTCTCGTGGATGGAAAGCGATTTTTTAGCGATGACCCCAAACTGGCGACCCGCAACCTGCCCCCGGATATCATCGACAAGATACAGGTGTTCGACGACCTCAGCGATCAGAGCAAATTCACCGGGTTTGATGACGGCAACCGGGTCAAGACCATCAACATCGTCACAAAGAAGAACAGCCGGAAAGGATATTTCGGAAAGATGGTGGCAGCCGACGGCACCAATGAGGATTATGATGAAAGCATCAACCTCCACCGGTTCAACGGCAATTCGCAGATGTCGATTCTCGGTCAGGGGAATGATATCAACAAGCAGAACTTTACACCGCAGGATATCTTTGGCAGCAATGGCGGCGGTGGCGGTGGCCGGCGGGGCGGCGGTGGTGGTGGCGGCGGTAATTTTGGCGCAGCCTCGAGTCCGCAGTCCAATGGCGTATCAACCGTCTGGGCAGGGGGGCTCAACTACCGGAACACCTTCGGCACCAATCCCAATCACTCAACGGACATCTACGGCAGCTATTTTTATAATGCCCAGCACACGGTCGTAAGACAAACCGACAGCGCTATCTCACCCGTGCAGACTAATTACCCCTCCGACTCGGCCCTGGTGACCAATGGCAATTCTTACAGTATCTCCCGCATCCAGAATCATCGCATCTACCTGAACGTGGAAAGCCGGCTCGATACCAACAACTCGATCATCTTCCGGCCCAATATCACTTTTCAAAAAAGCACGCCCAGCGGAACCTCGTTTACGGAAGAGACCGATAATCATCTGAACCCGATCAACAGTTCCTATAACCGGACCTCCAGCTCGAATAGCGGGTTTAGCATCAACAGCTCCAACTTTCAGTTCCGGCACCGGTTTGCCAAACCCTACCGGACCCTCTCGCTGGATGTCAATACCACGGCCAATATCAACAACGGCACGGGAACCAACTATGCGATCAATAATATCTATGTACGACATGTCACCGATACGCTGAACCAGTTCTATTATGATTCGCTGCATAGCTGGACGCTGACGCCTACCCTCTCCTATACCGAGCCCATCGCAAAGAACCAGATCCTGCAGCTGAATTACACTCATACCTTGACGCGCAGCACGACGATCAACCGGACCTTCGACTATGTCGATTCGGTAAAAGGGTTCACGGCCTTTGACAGCCTGTTCAGTAATTCCTATAAGTTTACTCAAAACTCCGATCAGGTGTCCCTGGCCTGGCGGCTGCAACACGCCAAATACAATCTGTCGCTCGGCTCCGGTATCCAGTGGACCGATTTCAACAGCGACAACACGACCAAGGGGATCACGGTGAAGCACAATTATGTCAACTATACCCCGACCGTCAACTTCAACTACCAGTTCTCCACGACCCAGCACCTGCGGTTGAATTACTCCGGAAGGACCGGCACACCAAACGCTTCGCAGCTCCAGCCGCTGACCACTACCTCGGACAGCCTCAGCTTCCAGGTGGGCAACCCCGGACTGAAGCCGCAGTTCACCCATTCGTTGCGCATCCTGTATGCCAACTTCGACCCCGGAACGCAGCGGGTCATCTTCGCCACGCTGAATGCCAGCACCATTGTCAACGATATCCAGGCCGCGGTATTCCGCAACAGCAATGGCGGTCAGACCAGCACCTATGTCAACCTGGGCGGCACGTACAATGTCAGCGGTTTCTTTAACTATGGCTTCCCGCTCAAACGCCCCAAATCCAACCTGAATTTCATGACCAACGTCACTTATGCGCAAAGCCAGAGCCTGCTTGCCCAGGATTCACTCTCGGCTGCCACCAATCGCTATGCGCATGAGTATACCCGGAACACAGGACTGAACGAGACCATCCGGTGGACGACGAATATCAAGAAGAATTTCGACATGAACTTCAGCTCCACCACCGGGTATACCATCAACAAGAATCCGGGGGTACAACGCGCCCGCACCGATAGTGCCAAGACCAGCAATGTGAGCAGCAGCAACAATCTGAATACGTTTACGGAAACGCTTTCGGCGGAATTTACGGCATACACCAACAGCGGCTGGCTGATCGCGGCTAATTTCGACTATACGTATGCCTATACGCACTCCAATACGTATACAGCGCATATCCCGCTGTTTACACCAAGCATTGCAAAACAACTGTTCAAGAAGAAGAATGGGGAACTCCGGCTGACGGTATTCGATGTACTCAATAAGAACACCTCGGTCTCGAAGACGGTCGGCAGCTATGGCGCGGTGACCTATAACCGGACGAATGTGCTGAGCCGCTATGCGATGCTTACCTTCACCTATAACCTCAACAATTTCGCAGGGTCAAACCAGCGGCGCATGCCGGGAATGTTTCCTGGCCGGTTCCGTGGTGGCGGCGGCGGTGGTTTCCGCGGCGGTGGCGGCGGAGGGACTTTTCCGATCAACTAACGGCGACGGCCCGGACCGGCTTTGCCGGTCCCCGCGACGCATATTATATCGCCGTACTTTTAATTCCTACGGCGCAGACCGGCTTGACCGGTCCCCGCGACGCATGTTATATCGCCGTACTTTTAATTCCTACGGCGATACACTTCAGAACTCCCTATCCGGGGCTGACCCTGTAATATAATGGAGAGGATCGAACCCAGGAGGCGGAACGGGCTCGTGGAAGGACGATACATGTCCTTGTAAATGCGGGCTTTGCGAATTTCGTTATGGAAGTGTTCTTTCTTCATCGATAATGGATTTTGAGGTTGCACCCTTGCGGGTGTCAGTGGATTTTAACGTTCAAATTACGGGGTTATTGTATAAGAATGTGTTAAAGCCGGGCAATGCCGAAGTAGTTTTGCTATTGCGGGGCGGCGGAATGGGCCGTATCTTGTCAAAAATCCTTACTTATGAGAAGCGCAATAATCGCCTTCGCGCCGTTGGTGCTCTCTGCTTCCCTTTCCGCACAGGGAGTCTTCTCCAACAATACCCAGACCGTGGTAGAAAAGGTCATTCAGGACTATCCCAATCACTTTCATAATATTAAAGGGGAATTGATCGGGCAGGCGTTGCAAACCGCCCGCTACAAATCCACCCTGGAATTGCCCGGGGCTGCATCCAGCACTATTACACTCGTCTCCGCCTCCGGTACGGAAGGCTCCGGCTGGACCTGTACCGTTTTGCAAACGGCTTCTTTTGAAGAGGCCCGGGCCCGGTTTTCCGAGATCTACGGCCAGTTGAGCAACAGCATCATCTCCGCAGCGGGCCAAAAGACCTTTATCCTGAGTGGTCAGTATGAAACACCTGCCCAGGATAAAAAGGACAATGAAGTGATGTTCACCCTGCTACCCGGTGTCGGCGACATGAAAAGAGTCCGGGTAGAACTGATCCTCCATGGTGAAGGACAGGACTGGACCGTCGCCCTCAGCGTAAACGATGGGGACCCGGGCGCCCAGGCCAGGCTGGCCGTCAATGGTCGCGAATGACCGCTCGGCCCTTCGGTCGGCAACTATGCCGTACGCGCGTTACCCATCAGCGTATAATTCCGTAAAACTTCGTCTATTTCTTCCAGCCGGAACGGCTTGGAAATGTACTTGTTCATCCCTGCTTCGAGACATTTTTCCCGGTCGCCTTTCATGGCATCCGCGGTAAGGGCGATGATCGGCAGCCGGCACCAGGGCTCGGGCATCTGCCGGATATGCATGGTCGTGGTATAACCGTCCATCTCGGGCATGTTCACGTCCATAAAGATCATCACCGGGTCGCATTGCGGCAGACGCTCCAGGGCCTCTTTCCCATTGCTGACCTGTATCACCTCAAAACCCATGCGACGTAAGACCTCGGAGATCAACAGCATGTTGATCGGATCGTCATCGGCGACCATGATGCTGGTCGGCTCGGCAACCTTCTCTACATTGTTGTTTCCCGGCACCACAAAATGATGACCCTCCTGTTGGAGATTCATTTCAAAAAGGGAAAGCAGGGCGCCATACAGCTCGTGCATCTTCACGGGCTTGTTCAGGAATTTATTGATCCCCTCCTTCGTCGCCTCCCGTTGGTTAAGGTCCTTCTCCAGCGGAGAAAGCATCAGGATACAGGGAAGGTTCTGGCCCGGGACCTGCCTTTTCAGCTCCTTGATGAGAGTGATGCCGTCCATGCCCGGCATTCCCTGGTCGGCGATGATCAGATCGAACGGCTCTTTCTTCTGCCGGGCCTCTTTTGCCCGGGCAATAGCCTCTTTCCCGCCGGATGCCAGCTCGGCTGCGATATGAAAATAGGAGAAGACCTCTTGCATCAGCTTCAGATTGCTCGCGTTATCGTCGACGATCAGCACTTTCTTCACCAGCGCATTTTGCGGGAACTGGACTTCCGCCTGTTCGTTGGCAATTTCCAGGATCAGGTGGAGGGTGAAGCTGCTGCCCTTGGCTGGCTCGCTTTCCACGGTGAGATAGCCGCCCATCAGTTCGGCAAGACTTCTCGAGATGGTAAGCCCCAGCCCGGTACCGCCATACTTGCGGGTGGTCGAGCTGTCTGCCTGGGTGAAGCTTTCGAATATCTTTTGCAGCTTTTCACGGCGGATACCGATGCCCGTGTCTTTTACTTCGATAGCCAGCCGGATAAAGGATTTATTCTCGGATTGATAGACATTGCTGGTCTTGCGGATCGAAACCAGGATCTCTCCTTCCCCAGTGAACTTGATGGCATTCCCCAGCAGGTTGACCACGATCTGCCTGATCCGCACGGGGTCACCCAGAAACTGCGAGGGAATGGAAGGGTCCACCCGGTAGAGCATCTCCAGTTTCTTCTCAAAGGCCTTCAGGGTAAGCATATCGATCGTCTCTTCGATCAGCTCATCCAGCTTGAAGGACGTATGGTCGATAAGTAGCTTACCGGCCTCGATCTTGGAGAAGTCCAGGATGTCATTGATGATCTCCAACAGGCCATAGGCCGATTTCTTTACGTTTTGCAGGTAATCCCGCTGCGCCTTTTGCAGATCGGTGGTCAGCACCAGATCGGTGAAGCCGATGATCCCGTTCATCGGGGTCCGCAGCTCATGGCTCATATTGGCCATAAATTCGCTCTTGGCATGGCTGGCGGACTCGGCCAGCTCCTTGGCCTGTACCAGTTCTACCTCGATCTGCTTCCGCTCGATGGCGGCGGCAAGCGAAGACGCATAGGAGCGGAGGATCGCGAATTCGCCTTCGAACCATTCCCGCTCTTCCTTCATTTCATCAAAGCCGATAAATCCCCAGAAACTGCCGTCCTTCAGGAAAATGGGGAGAGCGACGCTGGATAACACCCCGGTGCGTTCGAAGATGCCCAGCAGCTGGGGGTCCTCTTCCCGGCTTTTATAGCTGACAAAAGGCTGACGGTTCAGCAGCGGTTCGATGATCTTCTTTATATTTTCGAAGGGGATATTCTTCATGTAGGCATTGTTGAGACGGAAGTCGACGGGCTGTTCCGTCCATTCATGCGTCTCCGTGGTCGACCATCGCTTCTCGCTGTTGTCAAACTGGTTCTGAAAAAGAAAGACCCGGCTTACCATGGCGGTGCTGCCGAGCACCTGGATGGATTCCATGATGGCCGTATTCAGGTCGGTATTGATCAGCAGCGAATGCGTGGCCTGCGCTACGGCATGGAGCAGATGGTCCTTTTTCTTGAGCTTCTCCTGGGCGATCTTCTGGTCGGTGATATTACGCGAAGTGCAGATCAGCTTGACCAGCTCGTCCTCGTCGGTGATCGGTTTGATGATACTCTCCAGCCAGATATAGACCCCGTCCTTCCGCAGGACGCGATAGCGGACGATGATGATGCTCTCCGCGGTACTCTTGTCCGCAAATTGCGGCACCTGGTCCGCCGGCAGGAATTTGCGCCGGTCGTCCGGATGGACATACTGCTCAAAACTTCTGCCGATGATATCGTCCACTTCATAGCCAAGGACGGTCGTTATGGAAGGCGAGAGATACCAGATGGTACCGTCGATGGCATGAACGCTGATGATGTCTTCGGAGTTCTCGGCCAGCAGCCGGAACTTCTGCTCACTGTTCAGCAGTGCGTTCTCCGCCTCTTTCTGGGAAGTGATATCCTGAGCGATCCCAAACTCCATCTGTTCGTCCACCACTTTTCCCTTTACCGAGATATAGCGCATCCAGCCTTGCTTGGTGATGATGCGACACGAGAATGACGTTTCGTATCCGGTGTTTTCCTTATGCTGGATGGCCCGGGCGAACTCCTCCGCGACCAGGTTGAAGTCTTCCGGGACGATATAGAGGTGAAGGAAGTTATCCATGGGGATCTTGTCGGGATCCTCCTCATCCATCGCTAACAGGGCTTTGAACTCATTGCTGAGGAAGAATTCGCTGGACATGAAATCCAGCTTCCACGAGCCCATCCGCGCATAGGTCATGGCATAGGACAGCGTACGGATGGCTTCTTCTTTTCCCTGTTCCATCTGTAGTTTCTCCGAGACATTGGACCCCATGCCCTGGATCTCATGCACCTCTCCCGCTTCATCGGTAAGGGCAAGAAATTCCCATTCGGTCCAGAGGAACTCCCGCGTGCGGCCGATGGGTTTACGGATCAGCAGCCGGGCTATTCTTCCGGGGTTTTCCCAACACTCGTTGGCAATCTGCTGACACCGGGCCACATCCTTTGGAAAGATGGTCGTATAGAAGAGGACGTTCTGAAGGTCCTCTTCGGTATAGCCAAAGGTCTTCAGGAAGGCCGGGTTGGCATAGGTGAAGTGACCCTGCCGGTTGATGCGGATGACATAATTGGTCTGCGATTGCAGGATCGAAGCGAGGAATTTCTTTTCGTTCAGCAGTTCGTTACGCGCATGCTGCAGTTCCTTATAGTTGGTCTCGCCCTTCTTGAAGGCGGGCTCCAGCACCAGCAGGATGAGTCCGGCGATGGCGACCACCAGCGAGATGAGCTTTCCGGTGTCGATCGTGGCCACTTCCCCGTTCTTTTCGGCGATCAGTTCGGAATAGTGCTGATTGATCTCATTCATCAGCGAATTATACTTCTGCGCGTTGTAAAGCAGGTCGCGCAGGTACATCCTTTTATTCATGGCGATCAGGGCGGAATCCGATTGGATCAGCTCCTGGCCGATGGCGTTAAAGGAGTCAAAGAAAGTCTGGGAAGAAGAAAGCAGCAATTTGATCTGGAAGATCTGTTGAGGCACGGGCGAAGGGGTGGCGCCGGCCTGTTTTTGCAGCAGGGCCTGATTTTCCTGAAAACTGGCGATCAGCCGGGTAAGCGTGTCCCGGATGGTGCCGGCGGCCTCGGGATTGTTCAATAACAGGATCGATTCCTTGGCGATGCGCTGGCTGAGGGCTTGCTGATAACCGGACCGGTTGATCGCCACGATCAACTCCTTGTTCTCACCGGATCGGATACGATTGATATAGTACCCAAAGAAGTTGAAAAGGAGCACCAGGACCAATAAGACGACCGAAATACGTATAAGTTTGCGAAACGGGCTTTTCATGAATATGATAAAGGAACTTCGCTATAGGAACGTAAAATCGGGAATTTAAGTTTCCGGGCAGCCCTAAATAAATAAGGGAAAATTATTACATATTGAAAATTAATAATTTATAACCTGCTCTTCCATCGCAGTGGGCAGCTCGCGCCAGTCATACTGTTGATTCCGCAACTGGGGTTCGAAGCCGGCTTCGCGGATCGCCTCCTGGATGCCCCTGGCCGTGAAGCGATGGGGGGCGCCGGCGGCGCTGACGACATTCTCTTCGAGCATGATGCTGCCGAAGTCGTTGGCTCCCGCGTGCAGGCATAGCTGCGCGGTCTGCTTGCCGACTGTCAGCCAGGAAGCCTGGATATTCTTTACGTTGGGAAGCATGATCCGGCTGATCGCGATCATCCGGATGTATTCTTCGGGTGTGGTCAGGTTATGTACGCCGCGGATTCGGGTGAGCAGGGTGTCCACATCCTGGAAGGTCCAGGGGATAAACGCCAGGAAACCCTTGGCCGTAGCGGGCTTCTTTGCCTGCACTTCGCGGATGCTGATAAGATGCTCCATCCTTTCCTCCTGGGTCTCCACATGCCCGAACATCATCGTCGCGGAGGAAGTTATATGAAGTTTGTGCGCTTCATGCATGATATCGAGCCATTCCTGCGCCCCGCATTTTCCCTTGCTGATGAGCCGGCGTACCCGGTCGACCAGGATCTCCGCACCGGCGCCCGGCAACGAGTCCATCCCTGCGGCTTTCAATGCGGCAAGGACATCGTGATGGCTCATCTTTTCTTTTTTGCAGATATGCGCGACTTCGGGTGGCCCCAGGGTATGGAGTTTCAGGTTGGGGTATAGCTCTTTCAACTGCCGGAACAAGGTCGTATAAAAGCTGAGCCCCAGCTCCGGGTGATGCCCCCCCTGCAGGAGCAGCTGATCGCCGCCCCATCGAAAGGTCTCTTCTATCTTGCGTTTGTAAGTGTCGATGTCCGTGATATAGGCATCCGCATGACCGGGGATCCGGTAGAAATTGCAAAATTTGCAATTGGCGATACAGACATTAGTGGTATTGACATTGCGGTCAATCTGCCAGGTGACCTTGCCGTGCGGAACCTGCTTTTTCCGAAGTTCGTTCGCGACGTGCATCAATTCCGTAAGCGGAGCCTGTTCAAAAAGGAAGATGCCTTCCGCTGCGTCGAGAGACCCGAAGTTCAATGCCTTGTCGTATAAGCCTGGCAGGTTCATAGTTTACTACTTTTCAAAAACAAAGGTACGCAACCCGCAAGAATATCGACGAACGGTTTGAAAACCTAACAAATAGGGATTATATTTAATGGACCAAAGTCTAACTATGCTTCGCCACGAGAAACATCATTCACTGTCCTATTGGATCCGGTTCAGGTATTATCGTGCTTTCCTCTTTCTGCTGACACTGACGGGCACCATTCCCGGTGAAAAGCTGAATGCCCAGGAAACCTTTGTCCAGCCGGCTGCCCGCCTGATCACGACCTTTCCCTTCACCGTCTTCACCGGTGGGGTCATTCTGCTAAAGGCCAAGCTCAACGATTTCCCCGACAGCCTTAATTTCATCCTCGATACCGGCAGCGGTGGGATCTCCCTGGATTCCATGACCTGCGTACGATTGCGGATGACGCCGCTGCCCTCGGACAAAACCATTCTGGGGATTGCAGGGGTGCGCCAGGTGAAATTTCTGTACAATCAGAAACTGCACTTGCCTGGACTCGACGTGGACAGCCTCAACTTTCACGTCAACGACTACGATATCCTGACCAGCGTATACGGGGAAAAGGTAGATGGGATCATCGGCTACAGCTTCTTCTCCCGCTATATCGTTCAGGTCAACTATGACAGTCTGCGCGTCTCGGTCTGGACACATGGTAACTTCAAATATCCGAAGGGCGGATATATGATGCGGCCGGTCATCGCCAGTCTGCCCATCCTGGGCGCAGAGGTGGGAGACGCGAAAAAGATCTTCGCCCGCTTCTATTTCGATACCGGCGCCGGTCTTTGCGCGCTGTTATCGTCGGATTTCGTGACCGACAGCAGCCTCCTCGACACCCGCAAAAAAGTCTACTACACCTCCGCGCAAGGCCTTGGCGGTAAGGCTACCATGCGGCTCACAACCTTGCGGAACCTCCGTGTAGGACCCTATCGCTTCCGAAAAGTGCCAACCTATGTGTTTGACGATCAATATAATGTAACTTCCTACCCAAACCTTGGCGGGCTGATCGGCAATGATATCCTCCGGCGGTTTAATGTCACGATCAACTATGACCGCCGATCGATCTACCTGCTGCCCAACTCCCACTATCGCGACCTGTTTGATTATTCCTATACCGGGTTGGGGCTTTACTGGATGAACGGCGAGGTGCGGGTGGGGGATGTGATGAAGAACTCCCCTGCGGAAAAAGCGGGGTTCAAGGAGGATGATATCGTCCTGTCCGTCGGAACCAACTTCAGTAATAACATCCAGGCCTACAAGTCCCTGCTCCAAAATACGGGGGACAAGCTAAAACTCATCATCAACCGGAAAGGTGAGCTCGTTCAGCTCAACATCCAGGTGAAAAGCATCAAGTAGATGCAATTCCGTAATTTTGCCATCCACGAACCTGGAAGGTTCGCGGCCGAAGGCCAATCATTAGACGATTTGGGCCTTCGGCTAAATTTCTAATAGCCGAAAGGCACAAATCTATGATCAAATACGACCGGTTTGAATTACCCAACGGATTACGCGTTCTGGTACATGAAGATGCCTCCACTCCGATGGTTGTCGTCAACGTTCTTTATGACGTAGGAGCCAGGGATGAAGACCCCAAAAAGACGGGTTTCGCGCATTTGTTCGAACACCTCATGTTCGGCGGCTCCATCAACATCGAAGACTTCGAAACCCCGCTGCAACTGGCGGGCGGCGAGAACAACGCCTACACGACAAACGACTTTACCAACTACTATATCCAGCTGCCGGCGGAAAACATCGAAACGGCCTTCTGGCTGGAAAGCGATCGCATGCTGTCGCTGGCTTTCGACGAGAAAAGCCTCGAAGTGCAGCGCAAAGTGGTGATGGAAGAGTTCAAGGAGCACTATATCAACAAGCCCTATGGCGATGTCTGGTTCAAGCTGCGGGAGCTGGCCTATAAAGCGCATCCCTATCGCTGGATGACCATCGGCAGCGAACTAAGCCATATCGAGAACGCCCGGCTGACTGATGTAAAAGATTTCTTCTTCAAATACTACCGGCCGGCAAATGCGATCCTTGTAGTGGCGGGTAAGGTAACGGCGGCGCAGGTCAGGGCGCTGGCGGAAAAATGGTTTGGAGACATCCCCGCGGGCGAGAAATACCAGCGCCATCTGCCCGCGGAGCCCAAACAGCACGAGGCTCGCAAGCTCACGGTAAAGGCACAGGTCCCGCTCGACGCCCTGTACAAATGCTATCCGATGGCGGCGCGTACCGAGCAGGGTTATTATGTTGCCGACCTGCTCACCGAAGTACTGGGCGGCGGCGGATCTTCCCGGCTCCACCAACGCCTTATAAAGGAAAAGAAACTGTTCAGCCAGATAGAATGTTATCACACGGGTTCCAACGATCCGGGACTGGTCGTCATCGAAGGGAAGCTGATCAGGGGCGTGAGCATGGAAGCAGCCGATCAGGCGGTGGAAGAAGAACTGACAAAGATCAAAAATGAGCAGATCACCGAAAAAGAACTGGAGAAGGTCAAGAATAAAACGGAATCGGCCATCGTCTTCGAGGATATGAGCGTCATGAATCGCGCCAACAGTCTGGCTATCTACGAACTGCTGGGCGACGTGAACATGATGAACACCGAATTGGAAAGATACCGGGCGGTCACGGCGGAAGAGATGCTGGAAACAAGCCGCAGGCTCTTCGACCCCCTAAATAGCAACACGCTCTATTATTACAGCGAAAAATGAGTACGGGAATGAGTGTAAAAACAAAGTCAGCTTTAGACAGGACCATTGCGCCGCCGATAAAGGATGCCATCGAATTCGATCTGAGCCTGCCGCCCTACAGCCGGCATGTGTTGTCCAACGGCGTGGAAGTATATGCCATCGATCTGGGTAGCGTGGATGCCATGATGGTCAGCTGGATCTTCAATGGCGGCAACAGCTTCGAAAAGAAAAAAGGGGTTGCTTCTGCCGTCAGCAGTCTGCTGAAGAACGGTACTTCCACCCGAAGCGCCTTCGATATCAACGAACATTTCGAATATTACGGCGCATGGCTCAACCGGGCGTCACACCACGAGACGTCGGATATCACCCTCCACTGTCTCAATAAACATATCGGCCAACTGCTGCCGGTGGTGGCCGAACTGATCTCAGACTCCGTCTTCCCGCAAGACGAGTTGGACATCTATAAAAAGAACGCCCAGCAGCGGCTGCAGGTAAGCCTGAAGAAAAGCGAGTTCGTGGCCGGACGCCTTATCGATGCATACCTGTTTGGGTCGGAACATCCCTATGGCCGGTACCTGGAACAGGGAGATTATCAGCAACTGGAGCGCGAAGACCTTACCGCCTTTTATCATCAGCATTACCGCGAAGGCGCCTGCCGCATCATGGTGGCCGGGAAACTGCCCGCGGACATTCTCACCCGGCTGGAGGCGGCTTTTGGCGGTCTTCCCTTGCATGCGCCGCAAAAAGAGGTGGCATTCCCGGCGCCTTCGATCATCCCGGCCCCGCAGAAAAAATACAACATCGTCAACGATGCCAATGGGGTGCAGGGCTCGATCCGGATCGCCCGCAATTTCCCCAACCGGCATCATCCCGATTTCCAGCGGGTACAGGTGTTGAACAACGTCTTCGGCGGTTTCTTTGGCTCCCGGCTGATGGCCAATATCCGTGAAGAAAAGGGCTATACCTATGGGATCTACAGTTATCTGGTGAACAATATCCAGGAAAGCGCCCTGGTGATCAGCACGGAGGCGGGTAAAGAGGTTTGTGCGCCCACGATTGCCGAAGTCTATAAGGAAATGGATCTGCTGCGGGAAGAGCTGATCGACGAGGAAGAACTGCAAATGGCGCGAAATTTTGCCATCGGCACCATCCTCGGCGACCTCGACGGCCCTTTCCATGTGGCAAGCCGCTGGAAGAACATCCTGCTCAATGGCCTCGACGGGCAGTATTTTGAAGAAGGGGTCAGGATCATCAAGACCATCGGACCCGAAGAGCTGCGCGAACTGGCCCGTAAATACCTCAGACCGGAGGACTTCTTCGAGTTGGTGGTCGTATAGGAAAAGTGTAATTTCAACAAAAGAATCGCATGAATTTCCTGCTCCGCATTGTGATCACAGCGGTAGTTGCTTTTGCATTGTCTTCTGTTCTGCCGGGCATTCATATTGATACTTTCTGGACGGCTATCGTGCTTTCGCTGGTGCTGGCGCTGTTGAATTTTTTTCTGAAGCCGATCCTCATCATCCTTACATTACCGATCACCATTCTTACCTTAGGTCTCTTTCTTTTTGTCATCAATGCCCTTATCGTGTATTTTGCCAGCGACCTCGTGCGTGGGTTTCATGTGGATGGGTTTCGCTGGGCCCTGTTGTTCAGCCTGCTCTTGTCGCTGCTGACATCGCTGTTATATAAGGACAGAAGAGATGAAGAAAAAAGGGACAGGTACTAACAGACTATACCATGCACTTTGAAAGAAAAAACTCCAGCAACGAAGAGCTGATCCGTCTCTACAAAAGCATTTTATTGCCCCGGATGATCGAGGAGAAGATGCTGGTCCTGTTGCGGCAGGGCCGTATCAGCAAATGGTTTAGCGGGATTGGCCAGGAAGCCATTGCGGTGGGGGCTACGCTGGCCATGGAAGCCGATGAATGGGTCCTCCCCCTGCACCGCAATCTTGGCGTATTTACAAGCCGCGGCATGCCCCTGTCCAAATTGTTTCTTCAATGGCAGGGAAGTCCCGACGGCTATAGCAAGGGCCGCGAAAGAAGCTTTCATTTCGGCAGCCGGGAATATGCCATCTGCGGGATGATCTCCCACCTGGGTCCGCAGCTGGGGGTTGCCGACGGCATCGCCCTGGCCTATAAACTTCAAAAGAAAAACCGCGCGGCGATGGTGTTCAGCGGCGACGGCGGCACCAGTGAAGGCGATTTCCACGAAGCGCTCAACGTAGCCTCGGTATGGGACCTGCCCGTCGTCTTCGTCATCGAGAACAACGGGTATGGGTTGAGCACCCCCGTTTCGGAACAGTACCGGTGCGAGAGCCTGGTCTACAAAGCGGAAGGATATGGAATGGAAGGCGTCCGCATCGATGGGAACAATATTCTCACCGTTTATGATACACTTAAGGGTATCCGTGAATACTGTATCAAATACCAGCGGCCCTATCTCGTGGAATGCATGACCTTCCGGATGCGGGGACACGAAGAGGCCAGCGGCATAAAATATGTCCCGCAGGAATTGCTGGAAGACTGGGGCAAAAAAGACCCGGTAGGCAATTTCGAGAACTTTCTCCGCGAACAGGGTGTGCTGGACGAACACCAGGTGGAACAAATACGCGACGAATTCCGCCAAACCATCGAATCGGAACTGCGTCTCGCATCGGGACCCATTGTCATCCACCCCGATACAGATGAAGAATTGGCAGATACCTATGCGCCCGCGCCGGCCTCGGGCGATGAGCCATCCATCGCCGGACCGGAAAAAAGACTGATCGATGCCATCAGCGAAGGCCTGGATCAATCCATGCAACGGCACGAAAACCTGGTGCTGATGGGACAGGATATCGCAGAGTATGGCGGCGCGTTTAAGATCACCGAAGGCCTGGTCAATAAATACGGCCGGAGCCGGGTTCGCAATACCCCGCTGTGTGAAAGCGCCATCGTAGGCTGTGCCCTCGGACTCAGCCTCGAAGGATTCAAAAGCATGATGGAAATGCAATTCGCCGATTTTGTGACCGCGGGTTTCAACCAGATAGTCAACAATCTCGCAAAGATCCACTATCGTTGGGGACAGCCGGCCGACGTGGTGATCCGCATGCCTACCGGCGCGGGTGTAGGAGCGGGGCCATTTCATTCTCAAAGCAATGAAGCATGGTTCACGCATGTCCCCGGCCTGAAGGTCGTCTATCCTTCCAACCCCTATGATGCAAAGGGACTGCTCATCGCCGCGATCAATGATCCCAACCCCATCTTGTATTTTGAACACAAAGCCCTATACCGTAGCGTCAGCGGCCCCGTCCCCGAAGAATATTACACGCTGGAGATCGGCAAGGGCAGGATAGTACAGGATGGTGACGACCTGACGATCATTACCTATGGCGCAGGGGTCCACTGGGCGCTGGATTATGCCAACGCACATCCGGAGGTCTCCATCTACATCCTCGATCTGCGCACGCTTTTGCCCCTAGATTACACGGCTATCCGGAATTCTGTCGCAGCAACAGGAAAAGTGTTGGTTTTACATGAAGACACACTTACCGGCGGCGTAGGTGCGGAAATCGCGGCCTGGATCGGCGAGCACTGCTTTCAATTTTTAGATTCACCGGTAGTGCGATGCGCCTCGCTGGATACCCCCATTCCCTTTAACGGCATCCTCGAAAAGAATTTTCTGGCCAGCGCCAGGCTGGATGAATATGTACAGAAGTTGTTGGATTATTAATTGAGTCAGGGCCCAAATCGATGCGGTCAAGTTTTGCACCTTTCATGCACAGTATTTGGAAAGTATTAAAAGGAATACTTATCTTTATACAAATAGGATAAGGTTTAATGGTTATGGAACTGATTAGAGCGACCTCCCCGTCAAGGGAGGTTTTTCTTTACCCGGCCATCCACATCATTCCTTATCTCCCTTGTCGCCGACAAACCACTGCTCTTTATTTCTGAACAGCACATTAAACGTGGTAAAAGAGCCATAGATACGCGTTATATACTGCTGCAGATTGACCTTCTCTTCATCGCTAAGTCCCTTGTGTCCGTTGATCTGCTGTTCCAATACCCGCAAGCGGTCGCGGGCCATCACTATTTTGTGAAAGAAAACGTCGATGGGTATCTCTTTTGGCTTGACGGATTTATCACCCGGCTGAAGGATGACCATCCCTCCCTTCCATTTATCCCCAAGCGGAACGACTTCGGAAAGCCCGCCCCAGAGCCGGAGGATGCCAAGCAGGGATCGCTCCATTGCCGATTGGGTCTCCACTTCCACGGTCACATTCTCCGGGAGGATCTCGTCGAGATGGGGATCATCTTTCCCGATCTCCTTGACGCCGTGATGGATGAATGAGATCAGATAGTCTGCGTATCGTACCCCTACGATCACGCCGGGACCGAATTGCGTATGCTGCAGGCGGGTCCCGATGCCCAGTGTCATTTGATCCATATAGTATAAGTAAAGATTTTCAGGGACGATCCTTCCGGTCCTTCTGCCATTCCTGGAAGGCCAGCTTGATATAGTCATACAGGTCATAGTCCGTTGCCCGATGGCAGAAGTCATAGGAAGGACGATAACGCGTCATGAAACTGTCCAACTCATCACCCTGCAGATGCGTGATCTTCAGCACGACACTTCGGTTGAACCGGTAGTCGATATATCCATCTTTTTCCTGGTCCAGAAGTCTTCGCTGAAACGCAAGCGTTCGTCTCGTCTTATTCCGGTTGAACATCTCGATCAGCTGATTCAGGTCGAGGCCCACGCCGGCTCCGCCATCGCCGCCGGTGGTGCTGTTGAGTTTGAAGCCGGGCTTTTTATAATTAAAGATCTTGGCATAGTCCTGCCGGTTTTGCAACGAGTCCGTGTGATAATTTCGCGGCATGACCTTTACCTCCCGCAGCTCGACTGGGTCCACATGGAGGGCGATGTCGAAGCCGTTTAACGCGTTGATGCCGCCAACAGGGAATTTGGCGGTCGCGCGGCCGAGATAGGAGAAGTAGATCGAATCCCTGATGCTTAAGGTGATAACATAGTTCCCATTCGAGTCCGTGGCCGTACCCCGGCCCAGCGCGCTGATGACGCTCACCCCATCCAGTGGCTTTGTGCGATACATATTATATACCGTTCCGTGGACCGTCACCTCCTGCCCCCGGACCTTGCCGCAAAGAAATAAAGAAACGAGGGATAAGGCAAGCAGTAAGACTTTATGGGTAGAAAATGCCAAGTGCAATTGATTTAATATTTCACACAAACGCCGTGTATATTACTACCAAAACGGCACAAACCAGCGGCCCGGTTGCGATTTTTAACGATGATTTTGCAGATCGGCAACCTCCTCGATGATCCGCGGGAAGTGCTCATATTCCAGCAGATGGACTTTTTTTGCAAGGGTCTCGGGAGTATCGCCCGTTTCGACGATCACCTTTGCCTGGAAGATCGGCCGCCCGTGATCATATTGCTCGTCGACATAGTGGATCGTGATGCCCGTTTCTTTTTCCGCTGCCGCGATCACTGCCTCGTGGACAAAACGCCCATACATCCCCTTTCCGCCGAATTTCGGCAACAGGGCCGGATGTATATTGACGATCTTCCCCGGATAAGCGCGGACAAGCGCTTCCGGTATCTTCCATAAAAACCCTGCCAGCACGATAAAGCCGATCTCTTTCTTCTGCAGCTCTTCCACATAGGAATCTCCCCGGAAGAAGCGTTCCTTTTCTATGAGTAAAGCAGGTATTCCTTCCTTTGCAGCGATGGCGAGTACCCCGGCATCGGGCTTATTACAAACGATAAGTGCGACGTGAATTCTGGGGTGATGACGGAAGTATTCGATGATCCGGGCCGTGTTCGATCCCGCACCGGACGCAAAAATGGCGAGTGGCTGCATGCGCAAAACTACATCCCGTAAATGGTTTTCAGAGATGATTTTTCACCGTGCGTTTCATTGACAATACTATGACAGAAGGTCATAGCGATTTGACGTAATACGCTGAAACCCACGCCCAGAGCGGGAAAAAAAATTTTCGGCATGTTGATATATTGTTAAAATCCTGACTTATTTTTGCAACCTGTTAAGGAGATTTTTCCACATTTATACAACCTTTTGTATATATGACCAACCATAGACCAATAGTCAAAAAGTTAAAATTCACTATCCTCCTCCTCTCTCTGGTTTCGCTAGGCAATGGGTTGTTTGCACAAGATGGTAAGGCGCTTTTTCAGACGAACTGTGCTTCGTGCCATAGCCCATTTAAGCAAATCATCGGACCGGCGCTTCAGGGAGTAACCACCAGGATTCCAGACAAGAAATTGCTCTATGATTGGATCCACAACAACGCGAAGGTGTTGGCGTCGGGTAACAAGTACTTCACGGACTTGTTCAACCAGTTCAACAAGACGCCGATGAACACCTTCCCGGGTTTGAGTGACGCCGAGATCGGCTCCATTCTCACCTATGTGGAAACAGCCAAGCCGCCTACCGCTTCTCCTTCGGGTGGCCCCGAAACCGGGAGTGCGGCAGCCAAGGATGCCGAAAGCGACAACACCCTGCTTTATGGTATCCTGACGCTTATCCTGGCGATCATCATGTTCGTGCTCCTCCAGGTGAACAGCAGCCTCAAAAAACTCTCCGACGACAAAGAAGGGATTCCCGCCGCCGAGCCGGTGCCCTTCTGGCGTAATAAAGTTTATATCGCGCTGGTCATCCTGGTGTTGTTCGTCGTTGGTGGTTATTGGGTAGTGGAAGGCGCTATCGGCATCGGCCGCCAGCAAGGCTACCAGCCCCAGCAACCCATCTTCTACTCACATAAAGTACACGCCGGGATCAACCAGATCAGCTGTCTGTATTGCCATAGCAATGCACTCGACAGCCGGCATGCCACCGTTCCGCCGCTGAATGTTTGTATGAACTGTCACGCCGCGATCAACGATTATACCCACGGCCCCAAACTTTACCGCGAGGACGGCAGCGAAGTGGACGGCACCGCCGAGATCCAGAAGCTGTACAGCTATACCGGCTTCGACCCCAAGACAAGCACCTATAACCTGGCCAACGCAAAGCCGGTGGAATGGATAAAGATCCACAACCTCCCCGACCATGTATTCTTCAGCCATGCACAACACACCAAGGCCGGTCAGGTACAGTGTCAAACCTGCCATGGACCGATACAGGAAATGGACGAGGTGAAGCAATTCGCACCGTTGAGCATGGGCTGGTGTATCAACTGCCATCGGACCACCAAGGTCAATTTCCCCGACTCCGCCGGAAATAATGGCAATAAGTTCTACAGCATTTACGAACGTTTTCATAAAGACTTGAAATCCGGCGCAATGGATTCCGTCACTGTTGAGAATATCGGTGGTACGGAGTGTCAGAAGTGCCATTACTAATCTTCTACCCCTCCTCCGCTCAGCGGAGCACACATAACTTTAACTTCTCACAATATGAGCGACAAAAAGTACTGGCAAAGTTTCGGAGAGCGCAATAGCAGTGAAGCGTTTCAGAAATCTTCGGAGAACGAATTCGACGAGAGCTTGCCGTTGGAAGGCCTGGATGGAAAGGGATTGCTCGATGCCAAACATCCCCGCAGGGATTTTCTAAAATATCTCGGCTTTAGCACGGCTGCCGCCACCCTGGCCGCTTCCTGCGAAATGCCCGTCCGTCACGTTGTTCCCTATCTCAATAAGCCGGATAACATGATCCCGGGTGTAGCCGATTTCTACGCCACTACCTATACAAATGGTGGTGACGTGATCCCCGTCGTAGCGAAAGTGAGGGATGGCCGCCCGATCAAGCTGGAAGGCAACACCCTCTCCTCGATCACAAAAGGAGGCACCTCCGCCCGTGTACAGGCTTCGGTGCTCGACCTCTATGATATGGCCCGGCTCCGCTACCCCGTCCAGATGACGGATGGCAAGCCGAACGAAGTAAGCACCTTCGAGGCTTTTGACAAGTTGGCCGCCGATGCGCTGGCCGCTGCCGGCGGTCCCGTCGTTCTGCTGACCGGCACACTCACCTCGCCCACTACAAAACAGATCATCACCGACTTCCTCGCGAAATATCCCGGTAGCCGTCACGTACAGTATGATGCCGATTCCTATAGCGGCATGCTGCTGGCAAACGAAGCTACGTATGGCAAACGCGCCCTGCCCTCTTACCGGTTAGACAATGCCAAGGTCCTCGTCTCTCTTGGCGCCGACTTCCTCGCTACCTGGCTTACCCCGGTTGAATTTGCCCGGCAATGGGCTACCAACCGCAAGGTCAGTGCGAAGAATCCGGATATGAGCAAGCACTACCAGTTTGAAAGTCTGCTCACCATGACGGGTGCAAACGCCGATCAGCGCTTTACTCACCGGCCCACCGAAACCGGCGCCATCGCCCTTGCCCTGCTGGCAGAACTCGGCGGTTCGGTTACCGCCCCCGCACTTTCGGACAAATTGAAGGCAGCCGTGAAAAAGGTCGCAAAAGACCTGATGGACAATAAGGGCAAGGCCCTCGTCATCAGCGGCAGCAACAACGTGAATATCCAGATCGTCGTCAACGCGATAAACGAAGCCATCGGCGCCGCCGGCTCTACGGTCAACTGGGGCGCACCCGTACAGGTTCGTCAAGGTGTTGACAGTGAAATGAATACGCTGGTTGCCGATCTCAACGACGGAAAAATAGGCGCCCTGCTGGTATATGGCGTCAACCCGGCCTATGACTACTACGATGCCGAAAAATTCAAGTCCGGCCTCAAGAAAGTAAAGGCCTCCATTTCCTTTAACGATCGCCTCGACGAAACGACCGAGCTCACCAAATACGTCCTGCCCGCCCCCCACTTCCTCGAAAGCTGGGGTGATGCAGAGCCGAAGCCCGGATATTTCTCCTTCCTTCAGCCGACGATCGCCCCGCTGTTCAAGACCCGGTATTTCCAGGACTCTCTCCTGAAATGGAGCGGCGGCACTACCACTTACGAAGCCTATTTCAAACAATATTGGGTCGGCAAGCTGGGCAGTATCGAAGCCTACGAGAAAGCATTACAGGCCGGCGTCATCGAGCCTGCTGCAGAGACTGCGGCCGCCGTTTCCTATAACAACGCCAGGCTCGCTGACGCAGCCGGCGCCATCTCTTCCATCAAGAAGGGCGGCAAGTTCGAGATCGTCCTCTACCAGAAGGTCACCATGGGCATCGGCGCCCAGGCCAACAACCCCTGGCTGCAGGAAGTTCCCGATCCGGTGACAAAGGCCGACTGGGACAACTACGCCGTCGTTTCCCCGAAATTTGCAAAAGACACCTGGGGTCTTGACCTTGGCGATCGCCGCCAGGCCGATGGATATGAAGTATTCCCCACCAAACAGGTGATCAAGGTAAAGGCCGGCAACAAGGAAATGAACCTGCCCGCCGTCATCATCCCCGGCACCAATAACGAGGTCATCGGGATCGCCGTCGGCTATGGCCGCAGCAGCGCAAACCCCGAAAACACCCCCAATTTCATCGGTAAGGCCGCAGCCGGCGTGGGTAAGAATGCCTTCCCCCTACTGACTTTCAACGGCACCACCGTAGACTGGTTCACCGCCGATGGAGACTTCGAAAAGACAAAAGAAGAATACAAGGTCGCTCAGACCCAGACCCACAGCAGCTATGAGGGCCGTACGGAAGTGGTCAAGGAGCTGACGCTGGATACGTTCAAAAAAGAACCCGCTTTCGTAATGAACGAGCGCGAGGAAGAGCTTAAGCCTTTTGGCGGGATAGAACATTTCGTCGACTCGGGAACCCTCTTTCCCGTTTACGAAAAGCCCGGTCTCAAATGGGGGATGTCCATCGACCTCAACTCCTGTACGGGTTGCTCCGCATGCGTCGTCGCCTGTTATGCGGAAAACAATGTCTCCATCGTCGGCAAGAGCGAGGTTTTACGCTTCCACGATATGCACTGGCTTCGGATCGACCGCTACTACACCACGCCGTCGAATAACCTGGACAGCGCCGAAGACGTACAGGTCGTGTTCCAGCCGATGCTCTGTCAGCATTGCGATAACGCGCCTTGCGAGAACGTTTGTCCCGTTAATGCGACCAACCATAGCAGCGAAGGGTTGAACCAGATGGTCTATAACCGTTGTATCGGGACCCGCTACTGTGCCAATAACTGCCCCTATAAAGTACGCCGCTTCAACTGGGCCGACTATACCGGCGCGGACAGCTTCCCCAACAATCAGGACCAGAAGATAGTCGGTGTGCTCGATCCGGCCGTCTTCCAGATGAATGATGACCTGACCCGGATGGTGCTGAACCCCGATGTTGTGGTCCGTAGCCGCGGCGTCATGGAAAAATGCAGCTTCTGCGTACAGCGCCTGCAGGACGGTAAGCTCAAAGCCAAGAAAGAGAACCGCCAGCTGGAAGATATGGTCGACGTCCAAACGGCCTGTCAGCAGGCTTGTCCGACCGATGCGATCGTCTTTGGGAACGTCAACAGCAGCAAAACGCTGATCAGTACGACCCGCGCGGAGAACGTCGACCGGCTATATTATGTCATCGAAGAGCTCCACACCCTGCCCAATGTCAATTATCTGGCAAAAGTTCGCCATTCCGAAGTCGCTTATGGCGCCACCGAAGAGAATAGGGAAGAAGCAACAGCAGAAAAACATTCGTAGCAGTAGTCAACAATATCATTAGCAAAAAGCTCAACATACTATGTCATCTCCTTTAAGGTACGAATCACAAACAAGAACGCCGCTAGTAGTAGGTGAGAAAGACTATCATCAGGTTACAGAAGATATTGTCCGGCCTATCGAAGCGGCCCCCTCACGTCTCTGGTGGATCGGCTTCCTGATCAGCGTTTGCTGCCTTTTATTTGGTGTCTGGTCAGTTGCCGAACAGGTGATCTATGGTGTCGGCCAGTGGAACCTTCACAGGACCGTCGGCTGGGGCTGGGATATCACCAACTTCGTTTGGTGGGTCGGTATCGGTCACGCCGGAACGCTGATCTCCGCGATCCTTTTGCTGTTTCGTCAGCAATGGCGTACCGGGGTGAACAGAGCTGCCGAGGCCATGACCATCTTCGCCGTTATGTGCGCGGGCCAGTTCCCGATCTGGCACATGGGCCGCGTCTGGTTGTGCTTCTTCATCATGCCTTATCCGAATACCCGTGGTCCCGTATGGCCCAACTTTAACTCCCCCCTGCTCTGGGACGTGTTCGCCATCTCGACCTACTTTACCGTTTCGGTACTCTTCTGGTATTCGGGGCTGATCCCCGATATCGCCACCGTTCGCGACCGGGCAAAAGTGAAATGGCGCAAACTGATGTATGGCGTCCTGTCCTTTGGCTGGTCGGGTTCCACCAAACACTGGCAAAGACATGAAGCCCTGTCCCTGGTGTTGGCTGGTCTGAGTACCCCGCTGGTACTTTCGGTACACACGATCGTATCCTTTGACTTCGCCACCTCCGTTATCCCGGGCTGGCATACCACCATCTTTCCCCCTTACTTCGTTGCCGGCGCCATCTTCTCCGGGTTCGCCATGGTGCAGACCCTGCTGCTCGTCAGCCGTAAGGTGCTTAAACTGGAAGATTATATCACCCTGGAACATATCGAGGTAATGAATAAGGTTATCGTCCTGACCGGTTCTATCGTTGGGATCGCCTACCTCACGGAACTGTTCATCTCCTGGTATGGTCAGAATAAGTTCGAAAGCTGGGCCTTTGCTCAAAACCGCGTCAATATCTTCAGCCCCTATGGCTGGGCCTATTACCTGATGATGAGTTGTAACGTGCTTTCGCCCCAGATCTTCTGGTTCCGCAAGATGCGCCGCAACCTGACCGTCACCTTCTTTATGTCCGTGATCGTCAACATCGGGATGTGGTTCGAACGATTCGTAATCATCGTAACTTCCATCTATCGGGACTACCTGCCCAGCAGCTGGGCTACCTATTATGCACCGAGTATCTGGGAGGTCGGGTTTTATGTCGGGACTTTCGGGTTATTCTTTACCTGCTACTTCCTGTTCTCGAAGTTCTTCCCCGTGATTGCCATCGCGGAGATCAAGCATATCCTGAAGAAAGCCGGCGAATCCTATAAGGATAAAATGGATGTCCAGGAGGAGATGCCGATCGAAGAGTTTGAACACCAATACGCACATGCGCACTAAAAGCTAAATAGTATGGCAGTTAAAAAGTTTGTAGTTGGAATTTTTACGGACGAAGCGGTACTCTTTCCTGCGATAAAGAAGGTTCGTTCCGCGGGGTACAAGATCCATGACGTCTATACACCCATGCCGATCCACGGGATGGACCATGCGCTGGGTCTGAGGGAGACCAGTCTCCATACCGCCGGCTTTATTTATGGGATCACGGGAACGACGACCGCGCTTAGCGGTATCGGCTGGGTCTTCAATAGCGACTGGCCCGTCAATATCGGCGGTAAATCACACTTCGACCTCCCTGCATGGATTCCCATTACATTCGAATTGACCGTTTTGTTCTCGGCCGTTGGGATGTTCCTGACCTTCCTCTATCTCAACCAGATGGCGCCGTTCGTCCGGAAACATCACTTCAACCTGCGGAGCACCGATGATCAGTTCACCATGGTCGTCGAACTGACGGAAAAAAGCAACGAAGAAGAGGTCAGAGCCTTTCTGCAAGGCGTCGGTGCGACGGGGATCAACACCCAGGCAGCCGAAACCGGCTGGTGGTGGGGGCGCTATGATAAGGACAAAACCCCATTTGAACACAAAGGAGCAACTTTAGCCTAAGGCGACTAAGTAAGTATATCATCATGAAAAAACTAATCATCTTATCATCAATAGTAGTAGTTGCGGCAACCGTCTTCGTCAGCTGCGGTGACGGGGTTCAACGGGACCCGGGTAAGATCTATATGCCCGATATGGCATATAGCCGGGCCTATGAAACCTACTCGGTGACCGAAGAGCAAAAGGCCGATCTGCTGAAGCAGGGGATCCATTTCAGTAACATTCCCGTGCCCGGTACGATCAAACGCGGCGAGCTTCTCCCCTTTCTCCTGACCAAGGATCCCGCCGGCGACAGCACCAATTATGTAGCCGCCAAGGCCGTGAAGAATCCCCTTACCTTGATGGATACCGTAGAAGCCGAAAGACTTTACCTGGTGAACTGCGGCATTTGCCACGGTCCCAAGCTGGACGGCAATGGTCCTCTTTATAAAGGCGGCGACGGCCCCTTCCCTTCCAAACCGGCTACCCTCGTGGGCGATCCCCGGTATGAAGCGATGCCGGAAGGACAGATGTATTATTCCGTTACCTATGGCAAGAACAAAATGGGGAGCTACGCTTCCCAGCTGAGCACGACGCGTCGCTGGATGGTGATCGCGTATATAAAGTCGAAACAGGCGGCCGCACATGCCGGCAGCGCTGCCAGCGCACCGGCATCGGGTGCCGACTCAACCGCAAAAAAATAATTTTTTCTCTTTTAAATACATTGTTGAATGTCATCCATAAAAGAACATTTTCAGATACCGGACCGATACAAGAAATGGTCGTTCGCCCTCATCGGCGTTGGGATCGTGTCCCTGATCATTGGCTTCATCCTTTACGGTAGCGTCAACCAGGGAGCGCGTTTCTGGGGCGCTCTTTTACAGAATAGCGTCTATTTCCTGCTGACCGTCAATGGCGCCATGTTCTTCTTCGCCGCGTGCACATTGGCGGTGGCTGGCTTTCAACTCTCGTTCCGCCGGGTAACGGAGGCTGTCGCGGCCTGCGTGATCCCCATCGGTATCATCACCTTTGTCATCCTCTGCTGTCTCGTGTTTGGCGGCAAGACGGCCATTTATGAATGGCTGGATCGCAGCCACGTGGCAAAAGACGCAGCCCTCAATGGGAAGAGCGGCTTCCTTAGTGTCCCCTTCTTTATGACCTGGACCATCCTGACCATCGGTCTCTGGTCCTTCCTGGGCTGGAAATTGCGCCAGATCTCCCGCAGCATCGACGATACTCCACTGTCCCGTGACGATCAGAAGAAGTATAATTTTAAAAATTCCGTCTGGTCGGCGCTCTTCATCGTTTGGTTCGCCCTTACCGTTGCATCTGTAACGCCCTGGCTCTGGTTGATGAGTCTTGACGCTCACTGGGGCTCGACGATGTTTAGCTGGTACAACTTCGCGAGCACCTTCGTATCCGGCCTGGCGCTGATCACCATCTTCGTCATCTACGTCAAGAATCAGGGATACCTCGAATATGTAAATGAAGAGCACCTGCACGACCTTGGCAAATTCATGTTCGCCTTCTCCATCTTCTGGACCTATCTCTGGTTCGACCAGTTTATGCTCATCTGGTATGCGAATATTTCCGAAGAGACCGTTTACTTTAAGGTGCGGTTTGAAGGAGCATATGCGGGCATTTTCTATTTGAATTTGATAATCAACTTCTTGTGTCCGTTGCTGATCTTTATGACCAGGGGCTCAAAGCGCAACTGGGGCACGGTAACATTTATGTCCGTACTTTTGATATTTGGTCACTGGCTGGATTACTATCAGATGGTCTTCCCGAGCAAAACTATCTCCCCCGACCACGTACCCCTCAACCTCTTCGACTTTGGTGTTGCGCTGGGTTTCGTAGGATTGATCATGTGGCGGACCGGACACGTACTTAGCAAGTATCCGCTGCTGGCAAAAAACCATCCTTTCCTGAAAGAAAGTATTGTCCATCATACTTAAAACTAGTTTAACTATCATGTCAACTCTTTTTCTGTTATTGATCCTGTTGTTGGGCTTCCTGATCACCTTTCAGATTGCAAAAGCGAGCGAGTATGTTGGCGTATTAAAGGGAGAGAAGAAGAACTTTGAGCAGCACAACCGCATCAACGGTTTCCTCATGATCGTTTTTCTCGTGCTTGGGCTCATCGGGGTATACTATTGTAATGAAATTTTCAGAGGCAAGATCCTCGGTGAATCCGCCTCCAAGCATGGGGAGGAGATCGACCGGATGCTCTATATCACTATCGCCATCACCGGGGTCGTATTCGTGATCACCCAGGTGCTCCTTTTCTGGTTCGCCTATAAATACCAATACTCCGAGAAAAGAAAAGCGCACTATTTCCCGCATGACAACCGCCTCGAAGTGATCTGGACCGTAGTTCCCGCCATCGCTCTTACCGTACTGGTCGGCTTTGGTCTCTTCTACTGGTTCCGCATCACCGGAGATGCACCGCAGGATGCGCTGCAGATCGAAGTCACCGGAAAGCAGTTTGGCTGGATCTTCCGCTACGCAGGCCATGACGACACCTTTGGCAAGAAATACTATCAGAACATCAGCGATAAGGACAACAACTCCCTCGGGCTTATCTGGGATGACGCCAGTACGCACGACGATATCGTCGTCAACAATGAAATGTATTGCGTGGTCAACCGCCCCGTAAAGCTGATCATCAACAGCCGCGACGTTATCCATGACGTGGGTCTCGTATACTTCCGGCAGAAGATGGATGCCGTCCCCGGAACGCCTACGACCTTGTGGTTCACGCCCAAGTTCACCACACAGGAAATGAAGAAGAAGCTGGCCAATCCTGATTTTGAATATGAGATCTCCTGCGATCAGATGTGCGGCAAAGGTCACTATACCATGCGAGGGGTCGTCAAAGTGGTAACAAATGAAGAATACCGGCTCTGGATGGCAAAGCAGAAGCCCAACTATGCGATGGTGATGGGGGATAAGGCTCCGGCCGCGCCTGCTGCTCCTGCCGGCGGCACCGCACCGGATTCGACCAAAACCACGGCTAAAAACTAATCCGATTTGTATAAAATATATTGAACATGAGCAACGAAGCAACAGTACACGGACATCCTGAGGTGGCGACGACGCATGACGCCCATCAAGACGAGCATGGCGTTCATCACCATAAGGAAACGTTCATTACAAAATATGTGTTCAGCCAGGACCACAAGATGATCTCCAAGCAGTTCCTGATCACAGGGATGATCTGGGCGGTCATCGGCGGGTTGATGTCCGTACTGTTCCGGCTGCAGCTTGGTTACCCCGATGCCCACTTCCAGATCCTTGAAGATCTCCTCGGAAGCAAATGGGCCAAAGGCGGCCAGATTCAACCGGAGTTTTATTATGCCCTGATAACCATGCACGGTACGATCCTCGTGTTCTTCGTGTTGACGGGCGGCCTGAGCGGAACCTTTGCCAACTTCCTCATTCCCCTGCAGATCGGGGCCCGGGATATGGCGTCGCCCTTCCTCAATATGCTCTCTTACTGGTTCTTCCTGACGGCCGGCATCGTGATGCTCACTTCCCTGTTTATTGCTACCGGCCCGGCCAGTGGCGGCTGGACGTCTTATCCACCGTTGAGTGCCCTTGCGGACGCCTCCGAAGGGTCGAAAACGGGGATGGATCTATGGATCGTTTCCATGGCGCTGTTCGTCGTTTCGTCGCTGCTTGGCGGTCTTAACTATATCTCGACGATCCTGAACATGCGTACAAAGGGGATGAGCATGACCCGTTTGCCGCTCACCATCTGGGCACTGTTCTTCACCGCCGTTCTCGGGGTGTTGTCGTTCCCCGTACTGCTCTCCGGCTTCATCCTGCTGTTGTTCGACCGTCACGGCGGCACCAGCTTCTATCTCTCCGATATTTTCATAGCCAGTACACAAAAGGCCCTTCCCAATGAAGGCGGTAGCGCGATCCTCTACCAGCACTTGTTCTGGTTCCTCGGTCACCCCGAAGTATATATCATTATCCTGCCGGCGATGGGTCTGGTATCGGAGGTCATGTCCGTCAATGCCCGTAAACCGATCTTTGGTTATATGGCAATGGTCGGCTCGCTGTTCGCCATCGCGATCCTTGCCTTCCTGGTTTGGGCGCACCACATGTTCGTTACGGGTCTCAACCCCTTCCTGGGCTCGGTATTCGTACTGCTCACCCTGCTGATCGCCGTTCCGTCCGCGATCAAGGTATTCAACTGGTTGACGACCCTATGGCGCGGCAATATCCGGTTTACTCCGGCCATGCTTTTTGCCATCGGTTTCGTGAGCACATTCATCTCCGGTGGTCTGACCGGTATCTTCCTCGGTAACTCGACGCTGGACATCCAGCTGCACGATACTTATTTTGTTATCGCCCACTTCCATATCGTAATGGGGGTATCGGGTATCCTGGGCATGTTCTGCGGCATCTACCACTGGTTCCCGAAAATGTATGGCCGGTATATGAACAATACACTGGCGTACATCCACTTCTGGGTGACCCTGATCGGCGCCTATCTGATCTTCTGGCCGATGCACTATGAAGGATTGGCAGGGATGCCCCGCCGGTACTTTGATTATTCCCAGTGGTTGTCGTTCAACCAGTTCGGTGGCCTGAACCGGTTTATCAGCACCGTGGCGATGATCACCTTCGCGGTACAGCTCTTGTTTATCTTCAACTTCATCTACTCTATTTTCAAGGGAAGAAGAGTGATGACCCGCAACCCCTGGGACGCTACCACGCTCGAGTGGACCGCGCCGATCCGGCCCGGACACGGCAACTGGCCTGGCGATATCCCGGAAGTACATCGCTGGCCATACGATTACGCCAAGGACGGCAGGGACTTCATCCCCCAGACCGAGCCCCTGGGCGCCAACGAGAGTGCACACTAGTAAAAAGCTTTCGATGCCCTGGTGAGAATCAGGGCATCGATCAAATAACGAATTGATGGAGGAGATTGTGAAGCAACCCAGTTCTTTAAAATTTGCCGGCAAACTGCAGGACTACAAACTGCTGATCAAGTTCAACCTAAGCTTCATGGTTGTATTCTCAGCTTTGATCAGCTATTTGCTGGCGCCGAAAGTAAAAGAATTCGACTGGGTATCGATCGGGCTCTTTTTCCTGGGCGGGATGCTGGTGACCGGCAGCGCCAATACGATCAATCAGATCGTGGAAAAAGATACCGACGCCCTGATGAAGCGGACCGCCAACCGGCCCGTTGCCTCGGGACGGATGAGCACACAGGAGGCCTGGACCTTCGCCGTATTGGCGGGGATCGGCGGCGTCCTCCTGCTCTGGCACTTCAACTTCCTCACGGCAGCGCTGGCGGCATTCAGCCTTTTTCTTTATGCGTTCGTCTATACGCCATTGAAAAAGGTGAGCTCCATCTCCGTGCTGGTGGGAGCCATTCCCGGAAGCCTCCCCTGTCTGATCGGCTGGGCGGCGGGGAATGACGATCTGTCCATCGGCGGCTGGGTCCTTTTTGCGCTGCAGTTCTTCTGGCAGTTTCCCCATTTCTGGGCGATTGCCTGGATCGCGCACAAGGACTATACGACGGCAGGATTCAAATTGCTGCCCTCCAACGAGGGACCGACAAAATACTCTGCCATCCAGGCTATCATCTATTCGCTGCTGCTGGTTCCGGTAGGCGTACTGCCTTACTTCATAGGCGGAGAGAATGGGGGAATGAGCGGGATGGTCGGCCTGGTGGTCGTGTCGATAGCCAATCTGGCAATGGTGGCGCAGTGCGTCCGGCTATATCGGGAAATGACCGTAAAGGCGGCAAGAAGAGTGATGTTCAGCAGCTATATCTACCTGCCTGTGGTATTGCTGTCGCTGCTGGCGAGTAAAACGCAGTAATACATGGAAATTGTGAACGAGCAACGAAAGAAAATACATCCCCATAAATTCACGTTATGGGTGGCACTGGGGAGCATCATCATGATGTTCGCCGGTTTGACCAGCGCCTATGTGGTAAAACGCGATGAGCCGGGCTGGACGAGTTTTTTCATTCCGAAGGCCTTTTGGTATTCGACGGCGGTGATCCTGATCAGCAGCCTTACTGTCCAGATGGCGCTGAAGAACTTTAAAGACCGGGAGATGCTGCGCTATCGCAACCTGCTGACGCTGACAGCCGTGCTCGGTTTGCTCTTTGTATTGCTGCAGTGGATAGGGTTCCGTACCATCTGGGATTCGGGGATCAACTTCCACGGATCGGGCGGGGGACAGTTCCTCTATATCATCGCAGGCCTTCATGCGGTGCATGTTCTGGGGGGGATCGTCCCACTGGTAGTGATGGTCGGGAAAGCATATGCTACCAAAATCCGCAGCTACAACAGCGTCCCGGTGGAGATCATGAGCACCTACTGGCATTTTGTGGACCTGCTCTGGCTCTATCTGTTCTTTTTCTTTATGGCGATAAAATAGAAATTTAGTATTGTTTAATAAATTTGCAAATCAATAAAATCTCAACATGGCACAAGCAATACCGGCGGGTCAGAAATGGTGGAGTGGCGGGAAAAGCCCCTTCAACGTGGAGTATGGGAAACTGATGATGTGGTATTTTCTGATGAGCGATGCTTTTACTTTTGGTGCTTTCCTGATCTCTTACGGTACGATCCGCTTCTCAAGCAACAGCTGGCCCGACCCTAACGAAGTGTTTCGCGCCTTTCCCCTCATGGGTAGCATGCACCTGCCGCTGGTGTTCGTAAGCTTGATGACCTTTATCCTGATCATGTCCTCGGTTACCATGGTGCTTGCCGTTGCGTCCGGTCATGCCGGCGACCGGAAGAAAGTCACTTTTTATATGATCCTCACCATCATTGGCGGGTTGATGTTCCTGGGCTGTCAGGCCTGGGAATGGACCCATCTCCACGGCGAAGGCGCCTGGTGGGGCCGGAATCCTTTCAATAACATCAACGGCTCGAAGGCTTCCACCAACTTTACCAACTTCTTCTTTACGATCACGGGCTTTCATGGCTTCCACGTATTCTCGGGTGTCATAATCAATATCATCATGCTGATCAAGAATCTGCGTGGGGATTTTGCAAAACGCGGCCATTACCTGATGATCGAGAAGGCTGGTCTTTACTGGCACTTCGTCGACCTGGTATGGGTATTCGTATTCACCTGCTTCTACTTACTCTAACGCAATTAAACTGATTGATATGTCAAACGTCGATACCAATACTGTAAGTCACGACAACGCGCATGCCAGCTTTGATCCCAAGCCGATTTGGCGAACCTTCTGGATCCTGCTGGGAATTACCCTGTGTGAGCTCATCCTGGCCACCATTCACCTGAAGACCGGGTTTCCGCCGAAATATATCCTCAACGGCGTCTACCTGATCCTCACCTGCGCCAAGGCGTTCTATATCATCGCGGAGTTTATGCACCTTCGTCATGAGATCAAGAATATGATCATGACCATCGCGGTACCCGCCCTGCTCTTCCTCTGGTTCGTCATCGCCTTCGTTTCCGACGGGAACTCCTACCGGGAACTGCGTAACCGCTATGACCGGTATCAGCTAGAGCAAAACAACGTAAAGGCCCCCGCCGCAGAAGGCGAAGAAGCCGCTCCGGCCGCCAAAAAGCCCGGATCTCCCGAATAAGCCCCGTTTGCAAATAAATAATTAAAGAACCATCGTCATCGGCGATGGTTCTTTAATTTTGCAGCATGAACAAGAAAGGCTGGTTAGCCGTGTTTGTCGCAGTCGTGGTGCCCCTCGGCTTTTATTTCGTGGCCAAACAATATTCAGTGGCGATGCCCCGCCATTATTTCCCCGACTCCGTCGTTACCCGGATGCAGGACGGCAAGCAGGTGAACGATACGATCTGGCATAAAGTCGCCAACCTCCGGTTACAAAACCAACTGGGCGATACGGTCTCCCTCGATTCGCTAAGAGGAAAAGTCATCATCATCGATTTCTTTTTCACCCATTGCGCCAGCATCTGTCCGATCCTTACCCGTAACATGCGCCACCTGCAGGATGCGCTGAAGCTGAAGGACTATACCAAACGCGTCGACACCACCTTTGTAAAATTTATTTCCCTCACCGTAGACCCGGCGCATGACTCACCCGCCGTTATGAAAAGATATGCCGACCACTATGGCGTCAACTCCGATGTATGGTGGATGCTCACCGGTCCCAAAAAGACGATCTACGATTTTGCCCTTAACGAACTAAAGCTGGGTCTGCAGGACAGCGTCAGCGTCGATTCCAATTTCGTACATACCGACTATGTTGCGCTGTTGGATAAAAATCGCGTGATCCGGGGGTATTATCATGGCACCGACACGGCCGCGATGGCAAAGCTGAGTGACGATATCGTCTTTGTCATGCTGGAAAAGGATAAGAATCACAAGTCCACCGCTTTTGACGAGCTGAGACCGCTGCTGCTGCCGATCATCCTGATCCTGCTCGGCACCGTGCTGGCCGTGGTATATTTTAGCAGAAAAAAACTATCATAAGATCCTGTCATGAGCACAAACCTTCCTCTGCCCAAAAAGAACTATACAAAAGCCATCATCATCGTGTCCATCGCGATCCCCGCCGCGGTGGCCTTCCTCATCCTGGGACCGCAGGCAAAGATCGACCTTGGGTTCAACACGCATTCCCTCCCCCTGTTTCATGCGATCCTCAACTCCAGCACCGCCATCCTGCTGCTGGCAAGCCTGTATTTTATCCGGCATGGTCAGGTAAAGGCACACCGCAGGGCAAACTGGATCGCGGTCATCCTCAGCACGATTTTCCTGGTTTCCTATGTCATCTATCATGCCACCAACCCTTCTACCCGCTTTGGCGACCTCAACCATGACGGGCGTCTCAGCGACGCCGAAAAGCAGCAGGCGGGCGCGTTGAGATATGTCTATTATTTTATTCTCTCCACGCATATCCTTCTCTCGGGCATCATTGTTCCTTTTGTCTTGTTCACGATGCAGCGGGCCTATCAGGAAAGATTTGATAAACATCGCCGCCTGGCGAGGATCACCTGGCCGATGTGGTTGTATGTCGCGGTCACCGGCGTGGTCGTCTATGTGATGGTCAGTCCGTATTATTGATCATAGTTCCCTGGCAGGATCCCAGAATAGCCTTTTGAAATCCACTACCTGGTTATCTTTGACGACGACTCCATCCATTTCCAGTAATTGCTGCATCCTTTCCGGCGGATTGTAATGATGCCTGCCGCTGAGCAGTCCATTGCGGTTGACCACCCGGTGCGCCGGTACGACCGGGTCTGCCTGGTGCGCGGACAGCATCGCCCAGCCCACCATCCGGGCGGACATCTTCGTGCCAAGCGCCGCGGCAATGGCACCATAGGAAGTGACCCGCCCCTTGGGTATCTGCCGGGCGACGGCATGTACAAGCTCAAAAAAAGAGTCATCCCGCCCGCCGGAGGGCTTAACGGCATTGAGCCGTTCCCGCACAGGTGCTTTGCCTGTTGCCGGTTTCTTGCCGGACTCCTTACCGGGCGGCTTATTTTTCTTCCGTGCTGTTGTCATTGGATTTTCGTTGGGCGATAAGCTGAGATCGACGGGGTTCGCTGACTTCCTCGTAGTCAAAAGGACAATGCCGGCAACCGTTGCCACAGCAATAGCCCCGTTCCAGATGATACTTCTCCGTCAGGACCATCAGCCCCTGTTCGTTATAGTAAAAGTCGATCCCTTCAATCGGCTGCTTCATCTTGTGGAGTTGAAGATGCATTTTTTGCCTGCCGGCTGGCGGCATGTATCCTGGGCGGTCTCACCGGTGTCGCGGGCACCGGCTCTTCTTCTTTTATCCGGCCGAGCAACTGGACATCGAAATTGGGTAAGGGACCCTCAGGAATAGTGAAACACAGATAGTGCACCTTTTTGCTTCGAGCGATATCCAAACCTTCATAGTGCGTCTTTATCTTCAGTTCCTCCATCACCTCTCCGCGATAGATGTCATCATTGTCTTCCAGCAGGCTCAGCCCATACATCGCGATCACCCATTTGGTAAACTGATAAAGAATAGGGGAGTCCGTCTTGAGATGGACCCTCCCACCCGGCGACAGGATACGCTGATAAAGCCGGATAAATCTGGGATGTGTCAGCCGGCGCGTCGCCCGGGATTTTCTCAACTGCGGATCCGGGAAGGTCAGCCAGATCTCCTCCACTTCTCCCGGCTGGAAGTAGGTCCCGATCTTGTCGATATGCGTGCGAAGAAAGGCAGCGTTGGAGATATTTCCTTCGAGGCAACGTTTGGCGCCGATATAGATGCGGTTGCCCTTCATATCCACGCCAAGGAAATTCCGATCAGGATACATCCGGGCAAGCCCGACCGTATACTCGCCTTTGCCGCAGGCCAGCTCGAGCGTCAGCGGCTGGTTGTTCGGGAAGAATGCCCCCCACTGCCCCGCCATCCCCTCGGGATATTGCAGCACATTAGGGAAGGATTTGATCGCTTCAAACCGGATGAGTTTTTTTTGGCCCATGAAGCGGCAAATTTACGAAAAAGCCGGCGACCGGAAGGCCCTGAAAAAGCTGCGGCCAGGCGCCCGCAAAAAAGGCGTCATCCTACTTCCCCGGGTCTTTTACATTCTCCAGCACGTCCCGGATACTCGCCGGGACATTCGATAGGAGAAGATAACCCGTGGCATTCTCGATTTCTTTTACGGTACAGATATACTGGGTCCAGTCGGAGCTGATGGTATTGATATTCGGCGTGTTAACGGCGATAACCCGGGTGCTCGCGCCAATCCGGCTCAGATCGTTATCCCCCTTGGGCAGCACGATGATCACCTTCCAGATATTCGATGGTACGGCCACCCTCCCGCTATCTACGCTCGTCAGCATCCCTTTGGAACCGGTGCCGCCGGTGCCATAGCTTCCCATGATGACATATATCTCGTTCCCCGCCTTGACAAGGGTGCGGCCAAAGGCCTCGAGGTTGGCCCAGGTATGCTCGTTGTTGTTGGGCGCCTGGGGGACCATGTTGTCCATCAGGAACGTGGATTGATTGGCCACGAGGGTGTTGGTCCGGTCCGCGGAAGGACAGTTATGACCGCGGTCGAAACCCGAACCGGCATAGGCGTTGGCCTGCACAAAATGCCAGCCCGCGGGCAGACTGGAGTCGGAACGGAAGTCGTTGGCCCGGTCCGTGGAGCCGAGCGAACTGTCGCCGACATACCAGCTTACCCAATTAGGCTCTCCCCGGTCACGGTTGTAGGATTCGATATAATAGCCATGGTCATAGAGATAATTGTCGGAGTCGGAAACGCTCGTCGTCGCCCTGCTGGGATTACCCAACAGGAGATTGGAGTTGTCGGCGGTTGTGCCACCGCTGTCGTTTACTGCCCGGATGATCTGGGTCCTTCCCGCTGGCTGTGGAGTGACAACGGCCTGACCGGGCGCCTGCGGGGCGATATGCCGGGTACAGGCGATGATCAGCAGCGTCGTCGCCACGGGGGCCAGAAGACGGCGGATGGAACGAAGATTCATAATGGATCGGTTTGACTGATTACTTGAAAATATGGATTACGGTGCCGGAGGCTAAATCCCGATCAATGCCCGCTCGCTCCGTGCCGCTCCAAAACAACAAAGCCCTGCCTTAAAGGCGGGGCTTTGATCGAGTTTGCTGTAGAGGAAGGATTCGAACCTCCACGGGGCGGTTAGCCGTAGCGCAATGTAGTGGTGGTCAACCCCAGTCGAACCCGATTTTAGTCGGACCCGGCATTACACTATGTTTATCCCTGACTCCCCACCCCCGAGACAAGAGGGCATGTCTGCCAAATTTCATCACTCCACAATGGTAAAGAACTTTCGATCTCGTTGTTGAAACAAAACTAACAAAATGGCCGAAATATTCGCATTTTTTGAATAAAAATTTTTGTATTTTCAAAATTATTCAAATATTTGTACTTTGGTGTAGATAAAATTCAAAAACTCTAAAAAGATGGCCGTTAAATTGAATCTCGACAAATTGGATCTCCAGATCATCCATGAAATGATGGAGAATGCGGAGATCTCCTATGCGGAACTGGGAAAGAAACTGTTTGTCTCGGGAGGTACGATCCATGTGAGAATAAAGAAGCTGCAGGAACTCTCAGTCGTTAAAGGTACAAAATTGCACGTAGACCTTAAACAATTAGGGTATGATGTCATCGCCTTTATCGGGATCTATCTCGAGAAAAGCTCCCTTTATGACAGCGTAGCCCGCGAACTGCAGAAGATACCCGAGATCGTCCGGCTCAATTACACCACCGGCAACTACAGCATGTTCGCGGAGATCGTTTGCAAAGACATCAACCAACTGCGGTTCGTACTCCATGACGAACTGCAAAAGATAAAAGGGATCGAACGCACCGAGACCTTTATCTCTCTCGATGAAAGTCTTAGCCGCAACGTCCAGGTCTATAAAGAATAGTTCACTTCTCCGCTCCCTTCTTTCGGGTCACACTCTCACGTCAAGAACATCTCTGAGTCCATTCCCCAGTAAGTTGAACGCCAGCACAAGCAACATGATTGCAATGCCCGGCGCCAGCGCCAGCATGGGATTATGGGTAATGATGAAATTATAGTTCTCCTTGATCATCAGCCCCCAGCTGGGCTGGGGCGGCTGTACGCCCACCCCGAGGAAACTCAACCCCGCCTCGAGCACGATCGCCGAAGCGAAATTCGAAGCAGCTACGACCCACACCGGCCCCATGATATTCGGAAGGATATGCCGGAACAGGATTCGCGCATGCGAATACCCCAGGGCCCGCGCCGCCTCGACATACTCCCGCTCCCTCACCGCCAGCACCTGGCCGCGGACGATCCTGGCCACATTGACCCAAAGCGTAAGTCCGATCGCCACAAAGACCTGCCAGAATCCCTTCCCCAACACCAGCATGATCGCAAACACCAGCAATAAGGTGGGAATGCTCCAGATGACATTCACCAGCCACAGGATGATCTCATCCACCCGCCCGCGAAAATAGCCTGCCAGCGCACCCAGCAGAACGCCAACGCTGATCGACAGCAGAACGGTCACCATCCCAACAGCAAGGCTTACCCGAACTCCGATGAGTAACCGGCTGAGGATATCCCGGCCGTACTTATCGGTGCCCAGCCAGAAGTGCAGCGTCTTGACCCGCGACGTGCCCGTAAAAATATAAGCCCGGCTTTCAAAAACACCCTCATCCACGAATTTTTGCACAACGATACTGTCCCCTTTCATCGCATAGCCGCTGATGGGCACATAGTCATAGGCATCCTCGCGGCCATAAAGCAGCCGTTGGAAAAAAGAAACCGTGGCCACGCCCGGCTTCTTCACCAGCAGAAATTCCTGCCGGAACCCCGGCTTTCGGCCCCCGATCTCCACGATGATGCGATTGGCGTCCGGCGATGCATCCGGCGCGATAAGATACGCGGTGATCGCGATTATCGTCGCCGCGCCGATCACAACGAGTCCAAAGAGCGTCCCGGTATTGCGGATCAACCGCCTTCCTATATTTCGTTTTCCCTTCATTTACTGATCTTTCTGTCTTTCCAGCGATAACTTCCAAACTTCCCCAGCCAGCCGACGACGATCGTATACCCGATATGCAGCGGCTGCAATAATGGGAAATATCCCATCAGCCTCCGCTGACCGAAAAATCCGGCCACATCGCCCACAAATGGATATTCCACCATCGTCTTGGCCGCCACCAGGACAAGGAACAGAAATCCCCACCAGCGATCCCAAAATGCCGCAACGGCCAGCGCAAGAAACAACAAGTTTACGAGGTAGACGAGCAACAACACCCAAAAGATGCGTTTGTCGTCATACCGGTCCGCCTTGCTGGCCCAGCGGATCCGCTGATTCAGGAATCCCTTCCAGCGGGTCTCCGGCCGGGTCGATACGATCGCCGACCGGCTTTTCAAAAAAAAGACCCGGTCGGGATACCGCAAGGCAATCTTATGCATCAGCAGCATGTCATCACCCGATGGGATCTGATCGATTCCCCTGAATCCGCCCACCTCGAAAAAAGCCTCCCGCGCATAGGCCAGGTTTGCGCCGTTGCACATCGAGTGAACGCCCTTAAACACCGCCGCTCCGGTAATACCCTGCAGGGTGATAAAATCCAAAGTCTGGAAGATAAAAAGCACGGAGTGTTGCCGGCCCCAGACCTTCATCCCCCCGATCCTGACCGGAGCCGCAAGGAATTTCGCCCCTTTTTCGGCATAACAGGCGGCTAGCGTCAGCAGCCAGTCCGGGTCGAAAACACAATCCGCATCACTCGTGACAATAAGCTCACCCGTTGCGGCGCCGATGCCCGTCTCGATGGCGAATTTCTTGTGCGCCGTCACAACGCCCGCTTCAGGCAGTTCCGCAAGCGGAAGATGGCGGATCGTTAACCCGGTAAACGCCTTCACGATCGTCGCCGTACCATCCGTGGAATGGTCATCGATGACAATCACTTCGAAGTGCTCGCGGGGATAGGTCTGGGCGGCAAGACTTTGAAGACAGTTGCCGATGTTTGCCTCCTCGTTACGGGCCGGGATCAGCACCGTGATGCGCACAGCTCGCGCTGCGGCCACCGCATCCGTCCCCCGAGCGGGCATGCTCCGCGCTCCCGAACCATCCGTCCCCCGAGTGGGCATAGCCTCCGGCGGCAATGCCCGCCATGCCTGATGATACCAGGCGATAAGCCCGGCATAAACGGCAAAAAGCAAACAGCTGACCAGTGTAACCAGAAATGTCAGGGGCATAGTCCTCAAATGATCGGTAAATATAGCGCGTTAGCAATGACTTCCATGAATTTAGGCTGCAGCAGCGCGTGCCCAGCCGGCAACAATTCGAGCCGGCCGTAAGGCGTGATGCTCCGCAGAAAGGGCTCGCCCCGCTGCGCCGGGATGACCCGGTCATAGCTGCCATAAAGAAGGACAACAGGGATCTGCCGTTCCCGGATATGCCCCGCGATCCGCTCCAGCCGCGGCCGGAAACCGCGCATCACCGTCCAGCGCAGGTATAATGCCTGACGAACCACATCGTCATCGATATAATGGACCGCAAACTTGAAAAGACTGGGATTGACAATCCTCAACCGGTTTCCGGTTCGCATCAACAAAAACAGCCAGCCGGGTTTCTTCATGGTCCACCGGAAAAACCCATTCGCAAACGCGGAAACGGCAAACCGGTACCAGGGACTGACAAACAACCCATCCGGAGCCAGCAGGACCAACCGCTCGATCCGCCGGAAATCCAACTCCAGCATCTGTAGCGCCACCCGTCCCCCCATGCTGTACCCCAGCAACCACCATCCCTTCTCCCTTCCCGGTAAACCCGCCGCGATTTCCGTCATCAATGCCATCAGATCGTGAGCATCGAAAAAAAGCGCTTCTTCCCTCCACACCGTCTCGCCATGAAAAGGCATCTCGATCGCGATGATCGTAAAATCCCGCCCGAGCGTCTCCGCCAAAAAGGCAAAGGACGCCGCCGTCTCCCCATAACCATGAAAGGCGAAGAGAATACGGCTCCCCACCCCCCAGGAAGAATAATGAAAGCTCGACGAACGAAGGGCAATGAAATGCTCTGCCATACACTAAAAATACGCGCAAAATTTTTCATCGAAATTCTTTCCCCAAACGAAAAAAATATGTACATTTAGATAGTTGTTTAACTAACTGTATGCCAAACAACCAATTCAAGAAAGGAGAACTCTATAGTTTTATCACAGGGAAGGCCAGCACGGCGATCGCCCGTAATCTGCAAAAGAAATTCAACGCCGCGGGGCTGAAGATCACCATCGAACAATGGAGCGTTCTCTATCATCTATGGAAAGAGGATGGCAAGAGCCAGCAGGAGCTTTGCAGCGCCACCTTCCGGGACAAGCCAAGTATCACCCGCCTGGTGGATAACCTCGAAAGACAACAGCTGGTGAAACGCGTTCCTTCGGAAGAGGATCGCCGCATCAACCTGATCTTTGTTACAAAGCAGGCCCAGAAACTGCAGGAAGAAACGATGCTGCTGGCGGAAGCGACACTCAACGAAGCCCTGGAAGGAGTACCCGCCGACCGCATCGAGATCTGCAAGGAAGTTTTGCAACTGGTATACGACAACCTTAGATAAAAAAGTTCACCCAAAAACTATTTCTCATGAGTGCGTCTACTGAAAAAAAGCAAGCCCTTAAGGGCGCCGAGTGGCTGATAAAGGAAAGCTCACCCTTTGAAACCTTTATCCCGGAAGACTTCAACGAAGAACAGCAGATGGTAAAAGATATGTGCAGTGCCTTCCTCGATGCCGAAGTGCTGCCCATCATCGATCGCATCGACAAACTGGAACCCGGCCTGATGCCATCGTTGATCGCGAAGGCCGGCGAGCAAGGTCTGCTCGGCGCTGCCGTTCCCGAGGAATACGGCGGCCTCGGCAAGGATTTTATCACCGCGACCCTGGTAAATGAAGGACTGGGCGGCGGTTTTTCTTTTTCTGTCGGGGTCTCCGCACATACGGGCATCGGGACCTTGCCGATCCTTTACTTTGGCAACCCGGAGCAAAAGAAGAAATATATCCCCAAATTGGCCAGCGGCGAATGGAAGGGTTCATACGGGCTGACCGAACCCAATAGCGGGAGCGACGCCCTGGGCGCAAAAACAACCGCGCGGCTTTCTGCCGACGGTAAACATTACCTGCTCAACGGCCAGAAGTGCTGGATCACCAACGGCGGTTTTGCCGATGTCTATACCGTCTTTGCAAAAATAGACGGCGACAAGTTCTCCGCTTTTATCGTAGAGCGGGGTTTCGAAGGATTTACCCAGGGCCCCGAAGAACACAAAATGGGGATCAAGGGCTCGTCGACCGTGCAGTTATATTTCCAGGACTGCAAGGTGCCGGTGGAAAACCTGCTCGGCGAGATTGGCAAGGGACATGTCATTGCCTTTAATATCCTCAACATCGGCCGGCTGAAACTTTGCGCGGCTGCGACAGGGGGCGCCAAACGCGCTGCGACCATCACCATTCAATATGCAAAGACCCGCGAACAGTTTAAGACTCCGATCGCGAATTTTGGCGCCATCAAGCACAAGATCGCCGAAATGGCTATCCGCATCTGGACGGCCGAGAGCGCGCTCTATCGGACGACAAAATGGATCGACGATAAAGAGGTCGGCCTCGCAGCCGAAGGCAAGCCCTTCAATGAGGCCGTGCTCGGCGCCGCCGAGGAGTATGCCATCGAGTGCGCCATCCTGAAGGTGTTTGGCAGCGAGATGCTGGACTTCGTGGTCGACGAAGGGGTGCAGATCCATGGCGGAAACGGCTACAGCGATGAATACATCATTTCCAAAGGCTATCGCGACAGCCGGATCAACCGCATCTATGAAGGAACAAATGAGATCAACCGGCTGCTAACCGTCGACATGATCCTCAAACGGGCAATGAAGGGAAGGCTGGACATCATGGGCCCGGCAATGGCCGTCTCCAAAGAGCTGATGAGCATCCCGGAATTTGGCAGTGACGGCGATACCCCCTTTGCAAAAGAGAAGAAGACGATCCGGAATTTCAAAAAGGCGATCCTGATGACGGCGGGTGCCGCCGCGCAAAAGCTGATGATGAAGCTCGAGAGCGAACAGGAGATCCTGATGGATATCGCGGACATGGCGATCGAAACCTTCATTGCGGAAAGCGCCCTGCTCAGAGCCTTGAAATTGTCCGACCAGCGCGGCGAGACCGGGGCGGCCTACGAGCTCGATATCATGCGCACCTGGCTCTATGATGCGGCCGACCGGATCAATAAATCAGGAAAAGACGCCATCAACGCCTTTGCTGACGGTGACGAACAGCGGATGATGCTGCTGGGCTTAAAAAGATTTACAAAGGTCGACTCTTTCAACAGCAAGGCCGCAAGACGGCGCATCGCCGACAAGCTTATCAACGATAATAAATATCCCCTGTAACCGCCTGCGGGTCCACACATGAGCCATGAAGCCACTACGCAAATTTTTTTTGCGGGTGGCTTCCTCATTAGAAGTATCTTTAAAAAAAAAGAATCAGCGAATGCGGCGATCAACGATTTGCTTTTGGCTCCTGCTGCTGGCCTATGGCTCGTCGGCACAGGACAGCCTCTGGCTCGCGAGGACGACAGGTCAACTCCCCTTTATGGAATATGGCATCGGCGATGACCGGCTTGGCGGCGCCAAGATGGGCTTCCTCGATTCGAATGTGCTCGTGAAAATAGTCGACAGCTTTAAGACCGATTATAAGGTGCGGCTTTCCAGCCAGCATTATGCCTATATCGCAAAAACCAGCCTGATCCTGCTGGCCAAACAGGCAAACGGATCCGTTGCTCATAATCCACATCTCAGCGGAAATATAAAAGTATATGGCGACACCGCCTCGGACTATGTCGTTCTCAACCTGGACGACCGGTATCCCTATCGCGGCATGCAGCTGACCGATCCTTCACGGGTAGCGGTTGACATCTATGGCATCGCCGGCAATACCAACTGGATTACCCAGCTCCATACGGCAAAGGAGATCCGCAACACCTGGTACGAACAGCCGGAAGACGATGTGTTTCGCCTCTATATCCAGCTGAAGCACCCGCAACACTGGGGTTATGCCATCTCCTACGACAGCCTGGGCCGTCATCTGACCATCCGCATCCGCCGGCAACCTGCTGTTTTGGATATTCGCAGGCTGCGGATCGCTATCGACGCAGGACACGGAGGCAATAATTCGGGCGCCGACGGGGTCACCAGCAAGGTGCTGGAGAAGGACTATACCCTCCTCATCGCGGAACAGCTTCGAAAAACCCTGAAGACGGCGGGGGTAAAACAGATTTTTATGACCCGGACAAAGGATACCTCCCTCTCGATGCCCGAAAGGATCGAGATGCTGAAGAAATTCGATCCTCATTTGCTCGTGAGTATCCACCTCAATTCTGCCGGCAACGACACGGTGCAGGGGACCAGCACCTATTACCGCTATATCGGTTTTCGCCCGTTGAGCATGGCCATTCTTGAAAAAATGCTGACACTCGGCCTAAAAGAATATGGGAACGTGGGAAGCTTCAATTTTTCGCTCAGCGGTCCCACCGACTACCCCAACGCCCTGGTGGAGGTGGCCTTCCTCAGCAACCGGGAAGACGAGAAGAAGATCCTGAGCCCAAAATTTCACAAAGCGGTCGCCCAGAAGATCTACCTGGGCATTGTAGACTGGCTTAATCAGCAAAAACCCAAACCATGAACGGCTACCTGATGCAGGATGCGATATGGACCGCTGGCGAAGGTCTTTTTATTGAAAGCTTCGCTCCGGAGAATGCCTATGGCGTTGTCTTTGAGGACGACGGCGACGCCGCTTTCTTCTACGCCGTGGAAAAAAATAACGACGAGCTGCGCATCCTCGACGCGCTGCACATCCATGAAATGGATGAAGAAGCCGAACCGCTGCCACCGGCCCAGCTAAAGATCATCTGGTCCCGGGACTGGCTGAAATGCGCACTCGTCATCGACGACCACGTGCATGCGTTGTTCGACTTCGAAGCCCATGGCGGGTATAATATCAACGAATTTCCTCCCCCAAATGACTTTTGGACAAAAGATGGCCGTCTGCTGAGCGATGATCTGATCAGAAAGATCTTTTGACGCCTCTTATCATGCGTCTTTTAAAGCCGCCGCGGCTGCTTCGTCGACAAACCAATGCAGTTCGCCGGTTGGCTTTATCACCTGCGACGGATAAACATCCGGGTTGTAGGCGCCTTTCAGCACTTCCTTCAACGCATGCGCCTTCGCCGTACCCGCGGTCAGAAAGGCCACACAAGCCGACCGGTTCACGATCGTCTTTGTGAGGGTGATCCGGTACATATCCTGTGCTTTCAGAAAGAAGGACGTCGCCCAGAGCTTTTCCTCATGGACAACGGGCATTCCGGGGAACAGGGACAGGGTGTGACCGTCATCCCCCATCCCCAGCAGCACGAGATCAAAGCTGGTAGCCGTATTATCGAAATATCGATGAAGGATCTTTTCATATTCGACGGCCGACTGCTCCGGTGTAATGTCCGTACGCATCACATGGATTTGTGATGCCGGGACGGGGACAAAGTTAAGCAGCGTGTCATAAGCCATCTTTGCGTTGTTACGGTCGTCCTCGAAAGCAACGGCCCGCTCATCACCCCAGAAGATATGCAGCTTTGACCAATCGATCTGTTCCTTATACGGCGATTGGGCCAGGATCTGGTGCAGCCGCTTGGGAGTGCTGCCGCCCGATAAGGCGATCGTATAACGGGAGGTTGTCTCTAGCGTCGCCACGATATGGCCGGCGATGAATTTTGCCGCGGCATTGCTAAGCGCTTCGCCGTCTTTGAATACATGAAGTTCCATGAGCTTACTTGGGTAACATGGTGATCCAATTCTTTCCATCCCGGGCAATAAGGGCTTCGGCATCTTCCGGACCCCAGGAATCGGGAGTATAGTTCGGAAAGCTTGCGGGTGGCCGGCTTTCCCAGGCTTCGATGATCGGCATCACGATCTTCCACGCGGCTTCCACCTGGTCGGCCCGCATAAACAGCGTTGGATTGCCTTCCATGACATCGAGCAGCAGGGTCTCATACGCCTCCGGCTCATGTTCGTTGTCCTTGGGATTAAAGATCATGTCCACCGGGTTCAACGTCATCGACTGGCCCGCTTTTTTGGCCTGGAACCGGAGCCGGACTTCCATTTCCGGCTGAATGCTGATGGTAAGCCTGTTGGACCGCCAGGTCTCCGCCGCTTCGGGCGGAAAGGCATAATTGGGCGCGGCCTTGAACTGTATCGTGATATTGGACGCCTTTTGATTCATCCGTTTACCAGTACGCACATAGAACGGAACATCCTGCCAGCGCCAGTTGTCGATATAGAACTTGACGGCGGCGAACGTTTCGATGGCGGAGTTGGGATTAACGCCCTTCTCCTGCTTGTAACCGGGCACCTTCTCCCCTTTCATCCACCCTTCGCCATATTGACCGCGAACGGCGTACTGATTGACGTCTTCCTTGCTGATCTTGCGAATCGCATTCAGCACATCCACTTTTTTGTTCCGGATCTCATTGGCGTCGAACGAAACCGGGGCTTCCATCGCGACCATGCACATCAGCTGAAGAATATGGTTCTGCACCATGTCCCGCAGGGCGCCCGATTGCTCGTAATAACCGCCGCGTCCCTCGAGGCCGACGGTCTCGGAGACGGTGATCTGCACGTGATCGATATAGTTCCGGTTCCAGATCGGCTCAAAAAGTGCATTGGCAAACCGCAGCGAGAGAATGTTCTGCACCGACTCCTTGCCCAGGTAGTGGTCGATCCGGTAGATCTGTTCCTCTTTGAACATGCTCATGAGCAGTTGGTTCAGCTCATGGGCGCTATTCAGGTCATGCCCAAATGGTTTTTCCAGCACGATGCGGGTCGTGGCCGTTTCCGAGCAGAGCTTGAGCCCCCCCAATTTTTTAGCAATATCCGGCATCAGCTGCGGTGCAACGGACAGGTAAAAAATGACATTGGGATGTTCGCCTATTTCCTCCTCCTTTGCCTTAACAATGGCGGCAATTTTCTGATAATCGCCGTCTTTCTCGGCATCCATCTGAAGATAAGAGACGTGCTTGGAGAACTCGTCCCAGTGCCCGTTAGGTTCTCCCTTCCGGCGGCTGAACTGCTGGATTCCGTTGAGCAGGCGTTTCCGGTAATCCTCGTCGTTGTAAGGGCTGCGGCCGATACCCACGATCCCGAATTTGTCGGGCATCCATTCATCGATGAATAAATTATAAAGTGCGGGGGAAAGTTTCCGGTAATTGAGGTCGCCGCTCCCCCCGAAGATAAAGATCAGGGAAGCGGGTGGTCTTTTATGGTTTTGCATAAACTATCTGTTGAGTCTTATAATAAGGAATACCCTATTTATTCCATTCTGTATGAAATACGCCCGGCCCGTCGATCCGCTGATAAGTATGGGCCCCAAAATAATCCCGCTGAGCCTGGATCAGGTTGGTAGGCATACGTTCGCTGCGATAGGCGTCAAAATAGCTCAGAGCGGCCATCAGTCCGGCCACAGGATACCCCATGTGGATGGCATGAATGATCACATTGCGCATATTTTGCTTCTTTGCCTGCAACAGCTGGGCGATCTCTCCTTCCAATAACAAATTTGGCAGCTGAGGGTTCTTTTGAAATGCCTTAAAAAATACTTCCAGCAGGGAAGACCGGATGATACAGCCGCCGCGCCAGACCTTGACCACTTCCTGCATCGGGATCTGCATATCCAGTTCTTTGGACGCGACATGCAACATAGCCAGCCCCTGGGCATAGCTGATGATGACGCCAAAGTAAAGGGCGTCCTGCACCTGTTGGATAAAAACTTCCTTCGGAACGGGGATGTCGACGGAAGGGGTCTTATAAATAGCGGCTGCCTGGGTTCTTTCGTCTTTATAAGCAGACAGCTCGCGAAGACAAACGGCCATATCGATAACGGGGATCGGAATACCAAGATCCATCGCATCCTGCGAGGTCCACTTGCCCGTGCCCTTGGCGCCGGCCTTGTCCAGGATCATATCCACCAGCCGGTTATCGGTCTTATCATCCTGTTTCAGGAAGATATCCCGGGTGATCTCGACGAGGAAGGATTGTAACTCGCCGTCATTCCAGTTCTTATATACCTTATGCAGTTCGTCATTCGTCAGCCCCAGGCCGCGATGCAGGAGATCATAGGTCTCGCTGATCAGCTGCATGATGGCATATTCGATGCCGTTGTGCACCATTTTTACATAGTGACCGGCTGCGCCTTTTCCCAGGTGAGCGACACAGGGAACGCCATTCACCTTGGCCGCTACCGATTCCAGTAAAGGCTGAACATGGGCATAGGCCTCGGGATCGCCGCCCGGCATGATGCTGGGACCGGTACGCGCACCCTGCTCACCGCCGGAGATGCCGACACCCATGAAATGAAAGCCCTTGCCTTCCATAAACGTCACACGCCGCAAAGTATCTGTATAGTGGGAATTGCCTCCGTCGATCACGATATCGCCTTTTTCCAACAAGGGCAAAAGATCGTTGATAACATCGTCCACCGGTTTACCCGCCGGGACCAGCATCATCATCCTTCTCGGTTTCTCGAGCTGCTGGACCATCTCGGCGAGTGTGGTCACCCCTTTCACGGTCGTTCCGGGCGAAGCGGATGATTCGAGTGTTGCGCCTTTCTGTGCGTCCTTATCAAAGCCGACTACTGCAAAGCCGTGATCGGCCATATTGAGCAACAGGTTACGCCCCATCACTCCGAGGCCGATCATACCGAATTTAAATGAATTGTTTGCCATGACTACATTTTAGAGGCCATAAATTTAGGCATTTTCTTATTGCACGCCGGTCATACCCATGAAAAAGCCCCGGAATTTCCGGGGCCTGTACATTATTTAATAGTTACTTCGCCTCGCCAGGATGCGGACTTCCGTGATGGCATGTCGCGCAATGAACCGCGGGGATCGTATTGCCACTGTCGTCCTTATTGAAGCTAAAATATTTCTTGTTGATCCTACCGGTCATCTTGTACATATGACGGGCGATGTTCTTTTCCGGCTTGGCATCGCTGGCGAAATCCAGGTGGTGAGAAGCGCTGTCGGCGGAAGGGGAGTGACAAAAATTACATTTTACACCAAGTGCACCCGCCCATTCCTTCATTACTTTTTCCAGGTCCTCGTGACTGATGTCCTTCTTCAATACCTTGAAGTTGTGTTTGGGCTTCGGATCGTCCTGGGGACGGACGAATGCCATACCGATGAACATCAGGGCAACTAGAGAAGCAATAACCGCGAGTTTCTTGTTATGCAGCATATTGGAGAATTTTGGGTGCTCTAATTTAGGACAATCGCTCGACAAAATGACAATATTTTGACAATAGCCCGAATAATAACCGCCCCGTACCTTTGCAGCCATTATGGAACCAACAGCAACGGACTACCTGAAAAAGGCTCAGATCATGATCATGGCTATTTGCACCGGGCTGATCGTGGCAAATATCTACTATTGCCAGCCCCTGCTGGTCCTGATCAGCAAAACGTTTGGGATCCCGGCAATCCAAAGCGGCCGGATCGCCTTCCTTACCCAACTGGGTTATGCCATCGGGCTCCTGTTCTTTGTTCCGCTTGGCGATAAGGTCGAACGCCGTAGCCAGATCGTCTGGATGACCGCATTCGCCGTGGGCGCCCTCGTCTTTGCCGCCCTGTCGCCCAACCTCCTTTGCCTGGAGATCGCAAGCGTATGCATCGGCGCGACATCCGTGGTTCCCCAGCTGATCCTTCCCCTTGCCGCGCACCTCTCGCCGCCTTCGAGGACGGGGAAAGTCATCGGCGCCATCATGAGCGGCCTGCTCATCGGCATCCTGCTGTCCCGCACACTCAGCGGTTTCGTCGGCCGGTGGCTGGGCTGGCGCGGCATGTTCTGGGTTGCCGCCGGCATCAGCTTTTCGCTGCTGATCATTATCCGTTATACCTTCCCCCCCAGCCGGCCCAATTTTAAGGGCTCTTACGCGTCGCTGATGCGCACCCTGCTGACCCTGACCCGCGAACAGCCGGTTCTGCGGGAAGCCGCAGCCATCAACGCCCTCGGGTTCGCCACCTTCGGAATGTTCTGGACGACCATGGTGCTGCACCTTTCCGGTGCGCCCTTTCACTACAGCAGTGATCTTATCGGGCTTTTTGGCCTTGCAGCGGCCGCCGGCGCATTGGCCGCACCCCTCGTGGGCGGCTCGGCCGACAAACGAAACCCGCGCATCGCGATCGGCTATGGTCTTGGCCTGCTCTTGTCATCCTTTGTCCTGCTCTATATGTGGGCCGACCTCGTCGTGGGAATGATCGCCGGTATCGTCCTGCTCGACCTGGCCATGCAATGTATCCATGTATCCAATCAAAGCCGGGTCTATGCGCTTATCCCACACGCGCGCAACCGGCTAAACACCGTATATATGACCGTTAGCTTCATCGGAACCGCGATGGGCTCCGCCATCGGGCTCTTCGCCTGGGACAAAGGCGGATGGGCCGGCGTATGCATCACCGGCGCATTGCTTACCGCCGCCGCGTTTGCGATCTACGGGCTTACCCATAGACGAATGCAGACAGCAACGGTATAGCCCACGCAGACAGGTTAACAAATTACTAATTGCTCCGGCGAGTACCAGATTTGCTTGGTGGATATTGATCCTTGACTTATATTTGCACCGTTAAATTTGAGCTGATTACAGCACCAGTAATTGAATGATCATTTCCGCTATACAAATCTCCGGTAATTGTTAGTCGTCTTTACTTCCTGCTTTTTTACTCAGATTGTCTTTTATTTTCATTTTTAACCAGTTATTAGTATGAACATTTACATTTCGAATTTGAGCTTCAACGTTACGGACGAAGACCTGCACGATTATTTCGCAGAATATGGTGAGGTTTCTTCCGCCAAGGTCATCATGGACAAATTCACCAACAAATCCCGCGGGTTTGCATTTGTTGAAATGTCGGATGATGAAGCTGCAAAGAAAGCTATCCAGGAGCTCGACGGTGCATCCGTAGACGGTCGCACTATCGGTGTATCGGTAGCAAAGCCCAGAGAAGATCGCGGCGGCAGCGGCAACAAAGGCGGCGGCGGCGGTTCCTTCCAACGCAGGGGCAACAACAACTATAGCAACAGCCGTTATTAATACAGTGCTTTGTTGATATTGAGGGCTCCTATCCGGGAGCCCTTTTTTTATTTCTGAGGGATTTGGGATACGCTACGCGGCCCTGAGATCCTTATGCAGGGTAAACGAAACCGTCGTGCCCATATCCCAGGAGTCGATGATTATCGAACCACCCAGTTTTTCAGCCGCATCCTGCACCTGGCGGAAGCAGTTGGCGCAGCTGCGATAAAAGTAAACCCCCGCATTACGCACGCGGATCATCGTCTTTTCTCCCTTGCAGACGGACTCCACATGGATACACTCGTTTTGAGTGCTTTCCACCGCTTTATCCAGCAGGTTCCAAAGTACGAAAGCAAGCAGATTCTCGTCGGAACCCACCTCCAAATCTCGGTCTATTTGATTGATAATAAGAGTCTTGCGACTTACAGCGCGAGGGAGAAGACCCGTCACCAACTCGTCCACAAAGCGGTGCAGGGAGATCGTAGTACACAAATCAGAAGCCATTGATACAGGATTTCAGTAAGGGGGTTGCTTTTAACCGTGTAAATGTAACGCAATGAGACATTACTTCATGTGGCCACGACACTTTTATTTCATGAAAATAAGAGGAAGCCCGCAGCTTGAGGCATGCGGGCTTCCTGTATATATAGAGGATGATTTGTCGGATTACCGCAGGTCGGCCCGGCGGCATCAATTCTCGCCGGTCGCCGGCGCAACCATTACCGCCAGTGACCGCGATTCCAGTGATACCCCCTCGTACCATGATCCCAGCGGCCGGGCGCCCAGCTACGGCCGGTTCTCGGCCGGGCCCAGTAACCCCGGTGATAGCGGTAGCCGCCGCCACCCCAGACCCAATCCCCGTCGATCCAGATATAACCCACGCCGGGTGAAACCGGACGTTCATAATAAACATCCGTGGGCTGTTCCGTGACATAACCGTCGACGGCACAGCCGGTAGCGGCCATACAGCCTGCTATCCCAATGAGCATTAATATCTTTTTCATGACTTTTTTGTTTTATTTGTGAGATGTGCTGCCTTATAAGGGACCAATCCTGTGCCATGCCGATTTTGGCCCCAAAACCGGCTTTATGCGCTCTCTTGTGGTGGTATTTCCACATTACGCAGCCACAGATATGGCGCAATACCTTAAATTTGTACTAATCATCGGCTTTAAGGAACATATATCATGAGTCAAACAACATCAATCCCGACACCCCTGACGTCGAAGGATTTTGCCACCGACCAGGAAGTGCGTTGGTGCCCCGGCTGCGGAGATTATTCGATACTCGCCCAAGTGCAAAAGATCATGCCTACCCTTGGCATCCCGCGTGAGAACATCGTGATCATATCCGGCATCGGCTGCAGCAGCCGCTTCCCATATTACATGAATACATATGGCATGCACTCCATTCACGGTCGCGCGACAGCGATCGCGTCCGGCCTGAAAGCCACCCGGCCGGAACTAAGTGTATGGGTAGTGACCGGTGACGGCGACAGCCTGAGCATTGGCGGCAATCATACCATCCACCTGCTGCGCCGGAATTTCAACATCAACATCCTGCTCTTCAACAACCAGATCTATGGTCTGACGAAGGGACAATACTCGCCGACATCCGAAGAACGCAAGGTCACGAAATCCACGCCCTTCGGAAGTGTCGACCATCCCTTCAATCCCCTCGCCCTTGCCAGGGGCGCCGACGCCGGATTCATCGCCCGGAGCATGGACAGAGATCCCAAACATCTACAGCAGATGCTGCTCCGCAGCCATGGGCATAAAGGCGCATCCTTTCTCGAGATTTATCAGAACTGCAATATCTTCAACGACGGCGCCTTCGAGATCTTCACGGAGAAAAGTTCAAAGCCGATCGAAACTCTTTTCCTCGAACAAGGTAAGCCGCTCGTCTTCGGCGCACAACGCGAAAAAGGCGTTCGCCTCGATGGGTTCCGCCCCGTCGTGGTCGAACTAGGAAAGGAATTCAGCGAAAACGATTGCTGGATACACGACGAGAACGATTTCTTCAAAGCACAGATCCTCGTGCGCATGTTCGACGATCCGCGCATAGAAGGCCATCTGCCCCGCCCCTTCGGCGTTTTTTATGAGAACGACCGCCCCTGCTACGAAGAAATGCTCAACATGCAGATCGAAGACGTTATCGCCGGTAAAGGAAAAGGCGATCTCGATAAACTGCTGCGGGGGAATGAGACCTGGACGATCGCGTAGTCAGGCGAAGGGTCGCTATTGTAAGGCGTATCACATCTTTAAAAATAAAAAGAGGCCGGCTCGACAGGATTGAGCCGCCTCTTTTTTGGTTTTTTCACAGTGAAGTCGTTTTTTGGGTCACTTTCAGAGTCTTTCCGCCTGGGCGAAAATAAAAAGAGCCAGCGATAGACATCGCCGGCCTGTGCTTACCTCTGAAACCACAAAAAGAAAGAGATCGAATATTTTTTTATTGAACGCATGTTCGCTTTAATGACACTTTTCTTTTATTCTAAAATTCATCTTTGCCGCATATCCATTCCCGTGACACGA